>JAFQBO010000005.1 GCA_017416665.1 Oscillospiraceae bacterium | reverse complement strand
TCGCAATTCGGAACTGTCGGCAAAGTGCCCCACTGCCTCTTCCAAGAATTATTGCTTTTTTCAAAAAACGTGTCAAAAGCTTCTTTCATACCCATATTTTATCACCATATCCCCTTCATATTCATAAGCAGTTCTTCAATAGAATCAGCCAGCTTAACAGACCTCTTATCCATAACCTCAACAGCAGTGACCTCGCCAGTATCATTATTCACTTGAACAAGGTAGCTGTCATTACCGCCTATCGAACAAAAAGTTCCAATAAGAAAATATTTGTGATCATGCAAATAATGTGTTTCCTCATTGTTAAAATCGGATATGATACGCTCTTCAAGATTACTGTACGGCGTGAGTCCATTTAATCTTAATTCTGCTTCTCCTCTTGAGGTTTGAATTATTCCATCCAGTGCAAGAAACCAATAGGTAGACAAAAAGGCTTTTATTTGAGGGTGTATGGAAAATCCAAGTTCCTTTTCCACATTGTCAAAAGAAACAGGCTTTTCCTGAAGTTTGGGGTTCCATTGTGCATAACCCTCATCATCTAAAGTTTCTAATATAAACAACCCCGTAGGACTGCGTTCTTCATTACATGTAGCCAACGGTGGAACGCCCCATTTTTTCATATGATTTTGTGTCATTTCCTCAAAAAACGTGTCAAAAGCTTCTTTCATACTCATTTATCAGTTCCTCCTGAATAAACAATTCAAATTTATTGTATAAAAGCCCTCACACCATAAGGCATGAGGGCATAAAATTACTGATTTTTCTTAGCTTCAAGGTCAGCCAGAGCGTCTTTTCTTGAAAGATTAACTCTGCCCTGCTTGTCAATTTCAACAACCTTGACAACAATTTCGTCACCAATTGAAACAACATCTTCAACCTTTTCTACTCTTGATTTGTCGAGCTTTGAAATGTGAACAAGACCATCCTTGCCCGGTGCAATTTCAACAAACGCACCAAACTGCATAATTCTTACAACCTTACCCTTGTAGATAGCACCAACTTCAGGGCCTGCTGCGATTGTGTTTACAATTGCAATAGCCTTATTGCAGTTGTCCATGTCAATACCTGAAACGAAAACGTTACCATCTTCGCTGATGTCAATTTTAACATCACATTCAGCAGTAATCTTCTGGATAACCTTACCACCCTGACCGATTACGTCTCTGATCTTGTCAACATCAATCTTTGTCTGGAGCATTTTAGGAGCATACTTGTTTACAGTTTCTCTTGGAGTAGGAATAGCCTTGAGCATAATTTCATCAAGGATATAAAGTCTTGCTTTTCTTGTCTTTTCAAAAGCTTCCTTGATGATAGCAGGTGTAAGACCATCAACCTTAATGTCAACCTGAATAGCTGTGATACCGTTGTGAGTACCGCCAACCTTAAAGTCCATATCGCCGAAGAAGTCTTCAAGACCCTGAATATCAACCATTGTCATGAATTCATCGCTGTCAGGCTTTGTGATAAGACCACATGAAATACCTGCAACAGGAGCTTTAATCGGAACGCCTGCATCCATAAGAGCAAGTGTAGAACCACAGATTGAACCCTGTGAAGTAGAACCGTTTGAAGAAAGTACTTCAGAAACAAGTCTTAAAGCGTATGGGAATTCCTCAACTGACGGAATTACAGGCTCGAGTGCTCTTTCAGCAAGTGCGCCGTGACCGATTTCACGTCTTCCCGGACCTCTGCTTGGCTTTGTTTCGCCAACAGAATATGATGGGAAGTTGTAGTGATGCATGTATCTCTTTGAGTCTTCTTCATCAAGACCGTCAATTTTCTGAGCTTCACTTACAGGGCCGAGTGTAGCGATAGTAAGTACCTGAGTCTGACCTCTTGTAAAGAGACCTGAACCGTGAACTCTCGGGAGAAGTCCTACTTCAGCCGCAAGAGGTCTGATTTCGTCGATACCACGACCATCGACACGCTTGCCTTCGTAGAGCCAGTTTCTTACAATCTTCTTCTGGAGCTTGTAGATGCATTCATCAATCATGCCGATCTGTTCAGGATAAGTTTCATCAAACTTTTCGTGAATATCGTCCTTGATTGGCGCAAGTCTTTCTTCACGGATATTCTTGTCATTTGTATCAAGAGCGAACTTAATTCTTTCAGCAGCAAATTCCTCGATAGCATCAAACATATCGTGGTCAACTTCCTGTGATTCAAATTCAAACTTCTTCTTACCAATCTGTGACTGAATATCGCTGATGAAAGCTACCATCTTCTTGATTTCTTCGTGACCTGTGAGGATAGCGTCGAACATTGTATCGTCAGGAACTTCGTTTGCACCTGCTTCAATCATAACGATTTTTTCAGCAGAACCTGCAACTGTGAGGTTAAGATCTGACTTTGCTCTCTGTTCGAGGGTTGGATTTAAAACAATCTGTCCGTCAACGAGACCTACGCTGATACCTGCAATAGGGCCGTTCCAAGGAATATCTGAAATAGAAATTGCCACAGCTGTTGCAATCATACCTGTAATTTCAGGTGAACAGTCAGGGTCAACCGCCATAACTGTCATAACAACAGAAACGTCATTTCTCATGTCCTTAGGGAAAAGCGGACGTATAGGTCTGTCAACCATACGGGATGTAAGGATAGCCTTTTCAGACGGCTTACCTTCTCTCTTAGTGAAGGAGCCTGGAATTTTACCTACTGAATAAAGTCTTTCTTCATAGTCAACAGAAAGCGGGAAAAAGTCAACGCCTTCTCTTGGTTTCTGGCTTGCTGTAACGTTAGCCATTACAACAGTTTCACCGTAGTGTACCCAGCATGAGCCGTTTGAGAGTTCACAGGTCTTGCCTGTTTCAACAACGAGTTCTCTGCCGGCAAAAGTAGTTTTAAAAGTTCTGTAATTTTCAAACATAAAAATGCCTCCGTAAATACAGCAGTAAATTTAGCAATAAACTCTGCACCCGGAATTCAGGTTCACAGTTTAATGCTAATATCACTACTGCATTTTGTTTTTAGGCAATACCGCACAAAGATTGTGCGAAAGATACGCAGTCAAATTTTTCGTTAGAATGTATAAAAAATTTGCAGACATACTGACGTATGTCAAGAATTTTTTGTGCAGTATAACGGAAAATATGCAAGTATATTTCGTGCAAAGATTGAAATTGTTCTTTGTGCGGTGTTGCCTTTACTTCTTTTTTGCTTAAAATGGTTTAAAAGGCAGAGCGGATTTCTCCGGACTGCCTTTGATAAACGTAGAAAAAGTTCTTACTTACGGATGCCGAGCTTTTCAATGATTGCACGGTATCTGTTGATGTCCTTCTTCTTGAGGTAGCCGAGAAGGTTTCTTCTGTGACCTACCATCTTTAAAAGACCTCTTCTTGAGTGGTGATCCTTCTTGTGAACCTTGAGATGTTCTGTAAGATCGTTGATTCTTCTTGTAAGGATAGCGATCTGTACTTCAGGAGAACCAGTGTCATTTTCGTGTGTCTTGTTAGCCTCGATAACGGCTGTCTTTTCTTCTTTTAAAAGCATTTCTTTCACCTCTTTGATTATTTATGCTGAACTTAGAATTGGGCAGGTAAACTCCCGAAAAGGGCTTAACCCCAAATCCATGTAAACAGCACTTTCATATTATATCACATCTTTTTTGATTTGTAAACCCTTTTTTTATTTTTTTTGAGCTGTTTTATCATTAGCACAAACGAAGTGCAGTGATAATGACTGAAAACAGCCATGCAGAGCTGAAAAAAAAGAAGCAAAAAAACTTGCCGAGTGACCTCGGCGGGACATTTCGGGCATACCATTCATGTATATCGCAGCTAATTCACGACAATTCACTTTAAGTAAATTACAGAATTATATTTTGTAGGGAATGATGCCTTCGACGTCCCAAATATTTTATCAGCAAAAACATAAGGGCGACCATTGGTCGCCCGCAGCTTGTCGAAAAAGTTCCTTTTGTAAAGATTTTTCAAAATTAAAAGTTTCGGTCAAGCCTTTTCAAAGGCTTGCGGGGGCGAGGGGCGGAGCCACTCGTCGCCGTCCGCAGACGGCGAAATTCCTTGCCTAAGAGGCGCATTTACGAGGGGTGAATTGAAAAACAGCCCACTGGGCTGTTTTTCAAGAGGGGACGCTTTGCAAGAAAAAGCGTCCCCTTACTTTGGTCGTACTTATGTTTGTCTGCCGATTTAATCGGCACAAAGTTTAACTTTAAGTTTTTTCTGCAGTCTGAGGGCGACCATTGATCGCCCTCATATTCAGGATTTGTTTGTCATCTGTCTTTTCAAAATGATATAGTCAAAAACATTACATTTACCGTCTTTATTCATATCAATAATTTCACATTCAGTTTCAGTAATTTCTTCTTTTTTAAGTAAAAAACTGTTTGCCAGCTCTGTTACTGACACAAATACCCTGTTATATTTTTCAGCATATTCCTGTGCTGTAGAATTTTCATAGCCATAAATTACCGAATCAATACTGAAAGTATCGTAATCATCATAAATTTCACATTCTTTATTCATTACTGTTACACTTTCAAGATGTTCACAACATGAGAAAGCTGCATATTCAATCTCCGATACACTTTCAGGTATCATAATATTTTCAAGGCTGTTGCAAAGAGAGAATGCTCCCATTCCAATTTTCTTAACACTTTCAGGAAGGATTATTTTTTCAAGATTTTTTGCGCCATCAAACAAACATATTCTTTCAACTGTATCCGGCACTGCATATTCAGTTCCTTCCCTTGATGCAGGATAATGAATAAGCTCTGTCATCTGTTCATTGTACAGTACACCATCAACATCACAATAATTCTTATTATCTTCTGATACATTTATCGACTTCAGATTCTGGCATACGCTAAATGAATATTCGCCAATTTCATATGTGTTTTCCGGAATAGTAATACTTTCAAGGTTAATGCATTCGCCCAAGGCATGCCTTCCAATAGCAATAACACTGTCCGGAATATTAATACTTTTAAGAGCAGAACAATCAAAAAAAGCATCTTCTCCTATAAATTCAAAGCCTTCCGGAAGTATTACACTTTCAATATAACGATGATGTGCAAATGCATCATCTGCTATTCCCTTTGTACCATCAATAATTTCAGCAGACGGATAAACATTTTTATCTATTCCCACAACCCAGTTACCGACATACTTTATGCCTGTCTGTTTATCATACAATATTGTATTGTAAAAGGCTTCATATCCTATTCTTGTAATGCTGTCGGGAATTGATATGCTTTTAAGAGATGTACAATTATAAAAAGCCTGGTTTGCAATAAAAGTAACACTACTTGGAACCATAATTTCTTTAATATTTACACAATCCATAAATGCATGCGACCATATTGCAGTAACCGGCAAGCCATCTATTTCAGAAGGAATTTCAACGCTTATCACATCTTCGGCACAATCTGAAATTCTGACATAGTCATAAATTCCGTCATTTTCTGTATCAATCTTCTGATAAGTAAGACAGTCGTTGTAAGCTATATGTTCCGACGCTATGGCATCAGCAGATATAAATTCTGTATTCATGATGCACAAAGATATAGTCATTACAGATAAAAGTTTTTTAAGTTTC
>JAFQBO010000004.1 GCA_017416665.1 Oscillospiraceae bacterium | reverse complement strand
TGTTTTTAAATCACTTTTAGAAATTGTCAAATCAGTTGATGTACCATCTTTTTTATATTCCTTTCCATATATAACGTTTTCGGAACCTGAAAGATAAGTGTCTCCCAAATTAGACTTTTGAAAATCCTCCTTTGTAAATCCCTTTACAGTCTGATTGCCTGTCAGTTCACTTATCGTCTTATCAGAAATTATATTTTCTGAATCCATATTTTTAAATACTGAATTCAACTCTTTAGTAACAAACTGTCCGTTAATTGCAGATATTCCGGTTTCAACAAGTTCAAGATTACCCAAAATTTTTTCATATAAAAACCCATGCTCGCCAATACTGTCTTCAGTTGTATCGACAGTAATCGGTGTCTGAGCCGACGGAGCTGAAGTCGACGGAGTTGAAGCTGCTGCTGCCTGTAATGTATTTCCTGGATCAGATGATGCAAACGATTTAACAAATGATGACGGATCAAACGCTATGTATTCTGCAATATCATTTGGTTTCAAAAAAGACTTTAAGTCTGCACCTTTTACTTTTTCCTCCATTTCTTTTCTTGTTTTTATATAGTCTTCATGAACCTTATTTTTTGACTTACCTACTGTTACAATCTCACCATCTTTATTGGTATAGGATAACATACGATGACCAGAACTGCCTAATTTTGAACCTTCACGAAAATAATCAGCATAAACTGTACTGTCATTAGCCATATCAGTAACGCCATAATGCCTAATGAGTATTTGTTTATCACGTTCCTGCTTCAACATCTCAATTTGCTGATTTCTCTCTATAATTTTCGGTAAAATGTCCTCTTTGTTTTCCAATGCATATTGAAGCTTTAATAAGAATTTAAGCGGATTTGGCTCCGATTCAAAAGCCTGACTATAATCATCTTTAAAATCATCCATAAACAAACTATTAGACATTTCCTTAACATGACTTTTTCTTGTATTTTTAAAAACTCTGAAGAAATCCTTGAATAATGTTCCGGATGTTCCGCCTTTATTAATAATAGACTCTCTATACTCATCATATTTAAGAGCATGATTAATACAAGAATTTAAATTTTTATCTTTCTTCTTCTTTAAATCCACATTAGGTTCTACTCTGTTTGCACGAGCATGTGCTATTGCATCGGATATTTTTTGTGAATCACACTCGTTATTCATTTCGTCAGCACATTTGTAAAGTCGCTTTAATCTTTCTGCATGTATGCACATAATATTAATTGTTTCTTCAAGAGACTTTACTTCATACGCTATATTCTGAGTCTGATCTGTCTGCTCTGAACTATTACGATTAATAGTTAATGTTTCTATTTGTTCTTGTGTCAATGGCATAACCTCAACCTCCTTTATAAATTATTTATCTTCTTTTGACGAACGATGGAAGAGTACACGATAAACTGCCATAAGACCTGTTGCACCTGCTGCGATGATGCTCAGACCTGTTGTAGTACCGAGAGTAAGGAGAGCACCAAAGAGTGATGTTCCGGCAGAGTTTCCGGCATTATCCGAGAAGTTGTACACACCCATCGCCTTGTCTTCGCCGTAGCGTACGCTGTTTTTATCCATGCAGTAGCAAGTGCTTCGTGCAGGAACACCGACACTTTCCGCCACACCGAATACAATCATGGCAATAATAAGAGTTACAAGACTCTTAGTCCATGCAAACAGCAGAATTGCACCTGCAACTATTGCACAGATAAAATACATTGCATTACGTCCCATTTTTCTGAGGAGTGCATCTGTAAAGAGAACGCTCGCAAGAGCACCTGACAGAGAATTTACTACCACAATAAGACTTGTACGAACCTCATTCATTCCGATTGAATCAGCGAAAATAGGTACAAAGTAACTACAGAAGCAAGCCATTACAGCCGCAGGGAATTCAACGAGAATTACAAAGCCCAGGATTGATGGTTTTCTGATAAACTGATACCAGTGCATACCGTTTTTGTCATCTGTCTGCTGTGGCGGCATTGCAACATATTCATTGAAGTGTTTTCCGACACGCATACAGATAATGAGTTCCACAATCCATAACGCCGCTGAACACCAGAACATTTTTTCTTCGCCGATGTATTTTGCAAGGTTTGCACCGATTACTGTACCGCAAAGCATACCTGAAAGTGATGCACCTGTAGTAATGGCAAAGCCTTTGTTCTTTTCTGCTTCTGTTTTAAAGCCTGAAACACAGATTGTAAGGATGTTGAGAATAAGTCCGAGACCGAGACCGTTAAGGATAAGACCCGTAAGAGCGGCATAGAAGTTGTTCATTGAAAGTGCAATATCACCAAGCATTGATATTAACGCACCTGCCGCCGCTGTATTCCTGAACGAGAACTTTCGTGCAATCGGTGCACAGAAAAGTGCCATAACAGCCATAAGTGCGAAGTTTACGGTAAGAGGTATTGTACCGCACTGTGTCTGACTGAAGAAAAGACCTTCATAATGCATGCTTTCAAGGTAAACCGGCATAAATGATGTCGGCATGTTGAGTGCTGTAAAACAAAGCATGGTCATAATTCGGAGTTCATGCATAGGAACACGTTCCTTTATTGCATTACTGCGTTCAGCCGCACGGTACTCACTTCTGTTCTGTACAAATGAAACTGCTTCATTCATAAGAAATACACAGATAACAATAAGCATTGCAAGAGTTATGATAATATCTGTCATAATATCATTTATGTCCTGATGCATGGCATTGAGATCCATTCCGACTTCAACAACACCTGCTACCTGTCCGCTTTTATTGAACACCGGTGAAAGTACATATGTATAACTTCCCGTTGCGTCAGCCGCATCATCGGTATGACCTGTCTCACCTGTTCTGTAAACCTCTGCAAGCATATCATGTTCGTACTCTGAGAGAGGATAATATCCGCCTATCGAATCATCAAGGTAGAACATTGCATAGGCTCTGTTATCATTGAGTTTTATAATATTAAGATAAATGTTTTCACCATAAGTATACTCTCTGTTTATGACATTTTCTGCCTCTTCACGAAGCTGTCTGTATGCCGGTGAACCGTAATCTTCAGGAGTACGGATTTTTTCAAGATTTTCCGCATCAATGGTATCTGCGGCAATTTTTGAAATGAGATGTGTTTCATTCTGATATGATGAGAAGTAAAGCTCTCTGAAACTTGTAAGAACTGTCGGTATAACAATAGCCGCCGCCATAAGTATACCGCATGTACCGATAATCGGAAATTTCCATTTGTTCACATAGCCCATACTGTACAGACGTTTTACAACCTGTATAATCAGATATACAGCTGACACCAGTCCTGTCAGCAGACATAAAGCCTGAACGATATAGACTGCATACCATATTGCTGACAGACTTCCTGCCGTTTCGCAGGTACTCCAGTCTGTAAGTTCGCCTGTAGTAAGATCAACTTCTGAAACTCTGTCTGTGAATATCAGTAATATTTTACCATCTGCCAAATGAATATTTGTTATTCTGTTTAAATCGGTATTTTCAAGAGTAACAATACATTCAGTCTGATTATCGGCTGAAATACGGTAAACACACGCATTACCAATATCAGTTACAAATATTTCACCGTTTTTCTGACTGCTCAGACGATAAGGAACAGTATAGTCAGGAGTTGTTTTTGCGTCCATTATTACTGTTTTTACACCATCAGCACTCAGACTGCACACATTACAGAATTTATCGGTAAAATAAACTGTTTTACCGTCTTCTCCCAAAATTGACTCCTGAATTGTGGAAACATCGCTGTAAGGAATTGTTGCGTCAAGCTCTGCCTTACTGCCTGAAACTGACTTGTAAACATCAACCGACTCTGTGTTCATATACAGAAAAGATATTTCATCGCCAACCGAATGAAGTCCCATAATTCGGGTTTTCTGAGCAGGTGATTCACTGTAGTCCATACACAGTATTTCTTTTTCAAATATTCCATATTTATTATACATCAGAATACGTTCTTTTGCAACAGTAAATCCCGCGTCTGACCACTCAAGATCTGCAATATACACGTTACCTTTTGTATCCGTACAAATCTGATTTGCTTCGGAATAGGAGTCACCGCCGTGGTAGCTGAAACCGTCGATTTTATTCTGTATAACTCCGTCGGCGTTCATTTTTATCACAGCCTGCTTTTCATTTGCAGAAATATATCTGTATCCGTCTTCGCCGACAGTCGCAGTATAGTAGTTGTCTATCACATAGGATATTTTCGGTATGTAATTATCGCCCAAAGAAATAATATTTCCGAAAAAACCGAATAAAAACATAAGCAGTATTCCCGGTATAAGGAAAAATGCTCCTATGATTGCCTTAAATCGTAAATTTCTGACTTTCTTCATACCTCATCCTCCGTATTATGATACACCTTATATTTTCTGTCCGTATAGTAAACCGTATTTACACCGTCATCACTTATATCTTCAGGATACATAAGCGGATAAATTTCAATTACACCCTTATGCAGTTTACGGCACTTACGGCATGAATCCGCTTCGTCCATACAGTCAACCTGAATAATATTGGTTATACCGTCAAGATAAAACGGAAGAGCAGGCATTGTAACATAATCTATAATTGATTCACGTTTTGCCTGACGTGATGTAAGGGATTTCATGATTTTACCCGTAAGATATTTTTCACGTTTTTCTTCAAAAATACGTTTTTCCTGTTCCGAGTCCATATAAACCACTGTTACATCAGAATCACTGAATTTCTTTTTAAGTCTTTCAATGGCTTCAAGATAAAGTACTGAAATACCTCTTAATCCTTCAGCAAACTCATCTTTTGCATTTGTGAGTATCTGTTCATCGGTAACAAGCTCATCAAGAATATAGTCCATATATTTCTTATATGAAAAGTCCGGCAGTGGAATATAAGCCTTTACGCCAAATGCATCTGCAACATCAAACACATGCAGCAGTGACTGATATTCAGCTTCTGTAAGAGTATCCTTCATAAAATTATATTCAATCTTTTTTACTCTGCCTTTGTATTCAGAAGCAAAATCCGTCAGATAAATATCCTCATCACATGGATAAACAGTATGTTCAGTTACAAAATCAAAGATATATGTTTTATCATCATCAAGAGTAATAATCACCTGAACCTCATCAACACCAAAAAGACACGGACCTCCCTCAACGGCTGCTGTTTTCTTTTCAAGAAGTGTATTACTGAGATTTTCTGTATTTGACGTAATTATCGGAACCTTCCAGAGAACACTGTTTCGGTTTATGCCTTTAAGATGAACGAACATTGACGCCAGTGCCGACATTGTTGTAAAATAGAAATTACCTTTCCAGCAGACTGTTTTTCTGAGTTCGTTTGATCCGTAAAGGGTTTGATATGCCTTTTCAAGTGCCGTCACTTCAAGAGCATCTTTTTCTTTCTGAAGATGTTTTCTTTCTTCACGGTATCTTCGCATATTATCAGGATCTTCATCGGACGCCTCTTTGATTTTATCTGAAAGCTCATCAAGATCACTGCTGATTTTTCTGTACTCCTTCATATCATTGAGCATAACCTGCTTATGGTAAAGAGCATACATCGGCTGTGGTGAAATCCAGTCATTTTCACTTACATCACAAACCGAAAGATCCTCCGGCTCCGGCATATTCAAAAATAATATTTCTTCATTTGCATCAGAAAAAATGCTTTTTTTGATCTTAAGTCCACATTTTTTCAGTATCTGCTTAAATTCCATTTTATATCCACTTTCCTTCTTATAGATTTACTGCTGTGTTACGACAGCTGTTTCTGATGACATTTCTGTCGTTTCAGTTATTTCTGTTATTTCAGTAACTGTCGTAACAATTTCTTCCGAAACAGAAGTTATCACTGTTTCAGATGTTACCGGTTCGGTTACTGTTTGTTCTGTCTGCTCAACGGCATCAGTAGCTTCAGTTGGCTGAACTGTAACCTGTGGTGCGATGTCTGTTTCACCACCTCCTGCTGCATCGCCACCTGACGCATTTCCTTCTGCCTTTTCAGAACCGCCTCCGGCATTTTCTTCCTTTTCGCCTGCCTTTCTTATGGCCTCTATTTCTTCAGGAGCTATTGACGGAACAGTTGTTTTGTTTTCAACTGTACTTCCCGGATTTTCATGTGTTTTCAGACCAATTTCAAGAGATATTTTCTGAACTTTCTCCTCTGTTGACTGAGTTTCATTCATGTCCAGAACAGAACGGTTTTCCTTTTCATCCGTATTATCGGATTTACGGTATTTTTTCAGCATTTTTAAAATGTCGGCATCCTCTGTTTTTTTGTAACCTGCTTCCCAGACCGCAACCGCACTCTCCATATCGGCACGATTAAGATATGTATTTCCAAGACCGAGATATGCCTGTGCATGTTCCGGCTCAAGTGCTATCACATCCTTGTAATATTTTTCAGCCTGGTCGTAATCACGTTCTTCAAAGCAGATATTTCCTTCCTCAAAAAGCAGATTTACTTCATTGAGTTTTCTGTCAACTAGAAAAAATATCAGTATGGCAATCAGAACAATTACTGCCAGAGCCACAAAAACTGTAATACAGATTTTCAGTTTATTCGGAATTCCTGAAGGCGACAATACATCACGCTTTTTAGTTTTCATTCAGAAACTGTGTCCTCCTTTCCGGACTACGTCTTATGATATAAATGGTCTGACCATTAAATTCTGATTCTTCAATCAGATCAAATTCATCTTCTGACACAAGCGGAATAAACTTCCCGGTAGTCATACACTTTCCGCCTGACGCAAAGGCAAATTCAGACAATTCCTCCGTGAAGTCAGCTTCGCTCTGCGACACTGCAATATCTGAATGCTGTTCCGTACCACGGACATATATAAGTGCCTTTCCGCTTCCTGCTGCAATACCGCATGTAATACCGTTCTTTTCAAAAACATCGTATAATATACCGATAAAATCCGAAACGTTGTTTTTGTTTCCTGTAAAGATCCATAAAATTTTTTTAGGTGTTACTTTGTAAACAATACCGTCTTCATATCCTGCAAGCTCATAAATTTCCGCAATGAAACTGCGTATCTTTTCGGCGGCTTCCTCCGGAAATGTCAGACATACAAACTCTGATGCTATTCTTCTGTATTTTCCCGGCACAGCCTCATCAAGCTCCTTTGCACCAACAAGATTGACAAGTCTTTTTGAGATGAAGCGATAATGCTGCTGATTGTTGTATTCAAGCTGTGACTGTCTGTGCTTTGCGTTTTCAATCATAACATACAGCTGTTCCCATATCGAAAGTATCTCACGACTGTAACGGAGTTTTTTCGGTTTTTCAATGTTACCTGACTTAACCTGAGTACCAAGCTTCTGAAGTGGTGAAAACGAAAATCCGAGAAAGATTATTATTGCCGCAACCATGACAGAGCATAGAACAATCGCAAACTTTATGATTTTCATTGTAATCTGATTTGTTTTCCAGTCGGTCAGATACTGGTCAATACCGATTTCAATTACAGAATTGAAGTTTCCGTAATTGAATGAACAAAGCTGTACATTCCATACGCCTTCCTTATCATACTGCGTAAAATTACGGCTTTTTCCCGTATCCAGAACAGAGGCGTATTCGTTTTTAATGTCTGAGTTGTGATAAACGTAGGATGTGGGAATATTTTTCTTGCCACTGCTGTTATACGCCATTATGAGTTCATCATCACGATTGAGTATATGCAGTACGAAATAAGGAGCAAATTCCATCTCACCCGTTTCAGGATTTTTCAGAATTGTATTGCTCATTATATAGCCGATTTTTTCCTGAAATTCACTGTCCGTGATGCAGGAATCATTCCACTCATCCGGCATCTTCATCAGTATGGAAGCCATCTCTTTTTCCATTTCTCTTTCAAGATCGTCAAATACGTCCTGATAGCTGTCGTTAAACGACTGCGTAAGGAGATTGTTTATCTGATATGCCGTAAAGCCTATACCACCTGCAAACAGTATCACGGCAAAAATCGTTATTTCAATCTGAATCGGTACAAACTTTCTTTTTCTGAAAAGTATGACTGACAGTATAATAACCGCTGCTATGACAATATAACCAATCAGAAACATTACTGTCATCAACAGTCTGTAGTCTGAAAGCATATCCTTACTCAGTTTTATTTCTGTATATATGTATGCATTTTCCTTTTCCTTTACCATAAGTCCCGAGTTAAGGCGTTTACTGTCATTCGTAAGCCCTTCGGGAAGCTCTGTACTGGCGGCGAATTCATCTTCCGAGATTATCTGACAGCAGTCAAGCATATCCGAAGTGAGAGTACTCTTGTAGCCGTTTTCATCCGACACGGCACTTATGTCAAACTCCACTTCATTGTTTATATATTCCTTTTCACGGCTTACATTATAACGAATTTGTATCTGACGTTTCAGATCCAGAAATGTCACTTCCTTTGAACCATATGTAAAACCTGCATATGATGCCTTTATATCTGTAACACCGTATTTCTGCGTCCATACTCCGTTTTCTTCACAATACAGGCCCATATCGGTACTGAATGCAGACAATCTGCCACCCGAGTGAAAATTGTATTCTGAAAAAACAGCGTCATCACTTCCTGTAATTGTACGGATAATCCTTGAACTGTCACCATCCTGACAATGCACTATGTCCTCACCGTCACCGAGTTCAAGGTAGTAGAGTATGCCGTCCTGAACCATGCAGGTTTCAGCCATCGAATAAAGCTGTTCGCCATCCTCTGAAACTATCTCCCATGCAGGTTCAAGCTCACCCGATTCAAAGTTACAGTAAAATACTTCTTCCTTTTCGAGCAGACCTGTAAGACATGCATATTCAGAAACATGTATATACATTTTATCCTGAATTTCATCATAGATAAGCTCATCATAAAGATAACGACGTTCGTTTTTTTCTGCTTCTGCCCTGATTATCACGGCATTTTCACCCTTGCTGTCACAACGGTAAATATTGTGCATCTGCTCATCCGTCTGAAAATCTATTGCGTAAATATTGTTTTTGTCAACCACTTTGAGGTCGTTGCAGAGCTCAGGTTCAATACTGCTGTGAATCCATGTAACAAAACTGCCTGATATTAACGAAAGTACCAACACTGATAACAGAGCCGTAAGCAACCATTTTAATTTCATAGCGTCCTCACTTTCCGGCATCTGTCAATGCCTTGTGACAAAGATACAAATATCTGACAGCAGCACTGTCTGTCGGATTTTTCTGAAGTGCCTCAGAAAAAAGTGAAAATGCATCGGCATACTTCTGAATATGGTAAAAATGTACTCCCTGTTCAAATGCATCCGAAGGTCTCTGTGTCAGAATTTCTATGATATGCATTGGCGTTTCCTGCTGCTGTTCACTGAAAAAACCTATAGTACGGCTGTTGAATATTCTGCCGAAATCCATGATATGTTCAGCCGCTTTTCCGCTTATGAGTACAGAACATCCAAACTCTTCACTTATGCGTTTCAGCAACGGAAGTCTCAGACTTTCTGATTCTATTTCACTGCATATACCGCTGTGTTCATCATCACCGAAAACACGAAGTAATGTTTTTCCGTAATCAACATATGCATTCATTTCATACTGTCCGTCAAACGCTTCTCTTATCATCGATGCTGCACATACAGCTCCGAAGCTGTTTTCAGGAAAAAGTATGCGTATATTTTCAGGTGAAAGACATTCAGGTATTCCGTTATACTGCCTGATTGCCCCGAAAATCATTTCGTAAAAACGACGGCTGACTGTTTCATCATCTTTTGATACATTGTCACATTTAAGGTACAGTATCGCCATTTCCTTTTCAACCATCTTACCCGGTGTAAGTGACGAAAGATTTTCAACACCCATCTGCACAAGCCATTCCTTAGAAACAAAACGTCCGTAAGCCTGTGCACTGAGTCTGCCTTTCTCAAGACCTGTTTTCAACTGCTGTACCGCCTGATTAAAGCTTCTTGTAAGGAGTGTGATTTCATTGTGTCCTTTTTCAACAACAATATCACACGTTTCATCTGCGGTAAATCTCTGTGCCTGTATTTCCATCTGACGGAGCGGTCGCATAATCCTTCCTGTTCTTATAAGGAGAAGAACCACAAAGCCTGCAACCGTAATAAGCAGAAGTGCATCGGCAAAATACATCTTCATGTCAGGTTCAATAAACGCAGGCATCTGCATAAC
>JAFQBO010000275.1 GCA_017416665.1 Oscillospiraceae bacterium | reverse complement strand
GAAAAACAGCCCAGTGGGCTGTTTTTCAAGAGGGGACGCTTTGCAAGAGAAAGCGTCCCCTTACTTTGGTCGTACTCATATTTGCCTGCCGATTAAATCGGCACGAGATTTAAATTTGAGTTTTTGACAAACTGAACCCTCCGAAAATCGGAGGGTTTTTTATAAGTAAAATTACGCCATCAGCTTAACCATAACAGCCTTCTGAGCATGGAGACGGTTTTCAGCTTCTTCAAAGATTTCCTTTGCGTGTTCTTCAAACACCTTTGAAGTAATTTCTTCTTCACGGTGTGCAGGTAAACAATGCATCACAAGAGCGTCCTTATTTGCCACAGCCATAATATCATCATTAATCTGATAGCCTGCAAAAGCCTTGCGACGTTCTTCAGCTTCGCCTTCCTGTCCCATTGATGCCCAGACATCAGTAATAAGAATATCTGCATTCTTAGCAGCTTCCATAGGATCATTACAGATTGAGAAGCAGTCATACTTTTCAGCAAAGTCCATTACTTCCTTGTCAGGACGATAGTTGTCAGGTGTAGCCACAGAAACAGCCATACCAACCTTGAGACCGCCTACAATAAGAGAATTTGCCATATTGTTACCATCGCCAATATAACACATTTTAAGACCATCAAAGCTACCCTTGAATTCACGGATTGTCATAAGGTCAGCAAGTACCTGGCAAGGGTGTGAGAAGTCTGTAAGACCATTTATAATCGGAATATCACCGTATTCAGCTAAATCTTCAACTTCCTTCTGTTCAAAAGTACGAATCATGATGCCGTCGATATAACGTGAAAGAACACGGGCTGTATCCTGAACCGGTTCGCCTCTGCCTATCTGTAAATCAGATGATGAGAGGAACAGCGGATAACCGCCGAGCTGGTACATACCTGTTTCAAATGAAACACGGGTACGTGTTGAAGCCTTCTGGAAAATCATACCGAGAGTTTTTCCCTTAAGGTGTGGATGTGGAATGCCGTGTTTAAGCTCATATTTAAGCTGGTCGGCAAGATTTAAAATGTCAATAATTTCTTCCTGACTGAGATCAAGCATTTTAAGTAAATGTTTCATTTTATTCAATACCCTTTCATTAAGAATTTAAAATTTTCACAAGTATTTCAAGACCTTTGTCGAGTTCATCATAAGTAATGTTAAGCGGTGGGAGAAGACGAACTTTTTCTTTTGCTGTCAGAAGCATAAGCCCTTCGTCAAGAGCCTGTGATACAACATCAACAGCCTTTTTGTTTTTAAGAGTAATGCCCATCATAAGACCAAGTCCGCTGATTTCTGCAACTTCGTCAACAGATGAAAGTTTTTCCTTTATATATTCGCTTTTCTTTATAACTTCATCAAGGAATTCCTTGTTGTTTACCTTGTTTACCACAACATTACCGCCTGCACATGCAAGAGGATTTCCACCGAATGTAGAGCCATGAGTACCCTTGCAAAGAACATCTTCACACTTTTCATTTGCGAGACAAGCTCCCATAGGTACACCACCTGCAATACCCTTTGCAAGAGTTGTAATATCAGGCTTTACGCCGAAATGTTCAGATGCTAAGAATTTACCTGTACGTCCCACACCTGTCTGCACTTCATCAGCGATAAGTAAAATGTCCTTTTCTGCACAGATTTTTGCAAGCTCTGTTACATAGTCTTTTTCGAGAGCAATAACACCGCCCTCACCTTGCACAAATTCTACCATAACAGCACAAACATTATTAAGCTTTGATTTTAAATCTTCAATATCATTTGCCTTTGCATGAACAAATCCTTCAACAAACGGGAAGAAATAGTTATGAAAACTGTCCTGACCTGTTGCTGAAAGTGTGCAGAGAGTTCTGCCGTGGAAAGAATTCACGAGTGTCACAATATTGTGACGTCCTTTGCCGTACTTGTCAAAGCTGTACTTTCTTGCAAGCTTGATAGCACATTCATTTGCCTCAGCACCTGAGTTTCCGAAGAAAACCTTTGAATAGCCTGTTGCATTACAAAGGTTTTCAGCGAAATCCGCCTGAATTTTTGTATAGTAATAGTTTGAAGTGTGCTGAATAGCCTTTGCCTGGTTACAAACCGCCTCTGCCCAGTCTTCATCACAGAAACCAAGTGAATTTGTACCAATACCACTTCCGAAATCTATATACGGCTTACCGTTTTCGTCAACAGCGTTGCGTTCACTTCCCTTTTCAAAAACAACGCCGAAACGTCCGTATGTATGCATTACATTACTGTCAAATTTTTCAATAGTGTTCAACTTTTACACTCCCTTATCAAAAATATCTGATATACATAATAATATATGCAATTATCATAAAAATGCCACCGAAAATTAAAAATATCTCTGCTGTACCGCCGCTTTTCACCGGTGCAAAAACTCTTGGATTTCTGCGACTGACACGAATATTTATTTTTTGACCTTTTTTATATGTGGTAATCCCTTCAGCCTGATACTTTACAGACGGACATGTGTATTCCTGTCCTTTTACAGTATATTTTACGATCGGTGATTCCATATCCATTTTTACTTTTAAATGTGTTTTTGTAAGTTTTGAGATACCTGTCACAATACCAACTGTCTGGATACCCAGTCTTGTACGGTTTATATGCAGAAATACACCAATTAAAATCAGCAAAACTGCAATAACAACAGGTACTGCAAGAATAATTTTTACAATCATTACTTAAACTGTGTACCAATTCCCTCATTTGAGAGAATTTCAATGAGAATAGAATGTGGAACTCTGCCATCAATGATTGAAGTTTTCTTAACGCCACGTCTTACCGCTTCAACACAGCAGTCGATTTTCGGAATCATACCTCCTGAAATAATACCCTGTCTTTTCATAAACGGTACTTCACTCACATTCACAAAAGGAATTAAAGTTGAAGGATCATTTTTGTCTCTTAAAATACCTGCAATATCTGTCATAAGAATAAGATTTTCCGCACCGAGTTCAGCCGCAATTCTTGATGCGGCAGTGTCAGCATTAATGTTATATGTGTTGCCGTCATTACCGCAGGCAACTGTTGCAATAACAGGAATACAGCCGTTTTCGAGAGCATCTGTGATAGGCTTTACATTTATCTTTGTGATGTTACCTACAAAACCTAAATCTTCACCATTTGCACCCTCTGCTCTTTCAGCAGTAATCATTTTTCCGTCGATACCGCAAAGACCTACAGCATTTCCCTTATGTTCCGCAAGATGTGCAACAAGTTCCTTGTTTACCTTACCTGCAAGAACCATCTTTACAACGTCAATAGTGTCCTTATCAGTATATCTGAGACCATTTATAAACTTGCTTTCAATGCCGAGCTTACCGAGCATTTCATTGATTTCAGGACCACCGCCGTGAACAAGAACAACTCTGATGCCGACAAGTGACAAAAGTACAATATCACTCATAACAGCTTCTTTGAGTTCTTCATTTGTCATAGCATTTCCGCCGTATTTTACAACAACAACTTTGCCGTTGTATTTCTGAATGTACGGAAGTGCATCAATCAGCACCTTCGCACGAATATTATTAGAAATTTCCATTTTATATCTCCAATCAGCTTCTGTAATCACCGTTTATTTTAACATAGTCATATGTAAGATCACAGCCCCATGCTGTAGCATTGTATTCGCCGTCACCAAGCGTAACAAGGATTGTAATTTCTTCTTCCATAAGAATTTTCTTTGCTTCTTCTTCAGAAAATTCAACGCCTGCTCCGTTTTCACAGACTGTAATTTTTCCTGCCTTTGATGCGATACGCACGCCAACATTGTTAATGTCAAAATCAGCATCAGCATAGCCAATCGCACAGAGAATACGTCCCCAGTTAGCGTCTTCGCCGAATATAGCTGCTTTAAAAAGGCTTGAAGTAATAACCGACTTTGCAACTGTCTGTGCAGTCTGAACGCTGTCAGCTCCGGCACATACACACTGAATAAGCTTTGTAGCACCCTCGCCATCACGAGCCATCATTCTTGCAAGGTTCACCATTACGATAAAGAGTGCGTTTTCAAACTGTGCAAAATCTTCATTATCCATGGAAATCATGTTGTTTTCAGCCATACCGTTTGCCATAACGCACACCATATCATTTGTTGAAGTATCGCCGTCAACACTTACCATGTTAAGAGTTGTCTTTACAACGTCACTCAATGCTCTCTGTAAGTATTCATGTGAGATTGCGGCATCTGTTGTGATAAATGTAAGAGTTGTTGCCATGTTCGGATGAATCATACCACTACCCTTGAGCATACCACCCATCACACACTTCTTGCCACCGAGTTCAAATTCAACCGCACATTCCTTAGGCATAGTATCAGTTGTCATGATAGCATTTACAGCCTCTGTATTTCCTGTATAGCTTACGCCCTGACAGAGCTTGTGCATACCGTGTTTAATCGGTCTGATAGGAAGTGGCTGACCAATAACACCTGTTGAGGCAACGATGAAATCGGACGGCTTGAGATCAAACTGTTCCGATACAAGCTCACACATCTTCTGAGCTTTTTCGACACCATCAGCGTTACATGTGTTGGCGTTTACCGAGTTTACAATAACGCCCCATGCTTTTCCGTCAGCAATATTTTCACGGGTAACCTGAATAGGTGCACCCTTTACTTTATTTGTTGTGTAAACAGCCGCCGCTGTACATTCCTTGTCTGCAATAATAACAGCAAGATCATTTTTCTTGGTAGTGTTGACTGACCCTTCGTGTTTAAGACCACACTGAATACCGTTTGCCTTAAAACCCTGAGCGGCACACACACCACCGTCAATATAATTAAAACCTTCAAATTCTACTTTTTCTATCATAATAACGCTCCTTTTATGATTCACTAAATCTAAAAATTTTGGTCAAGCTTTTTTAAAAGCTTGCGGTTTCCAAAGGCAGAGCCTTGGTCGACGTCCGCAGACGTCGAAATTCCTTGCCTTAGAAGCGCCTTGCAAGGGGTGAATTTGAAAACAGTTCGGGGAACTGTTTTCAAAGAGGGGACGCTTTGCAAGAGAAAGCGTCCCCTTGCTAACATTTCAAGTTATTAAAGCCTGCCGATTTACATCGGCACGAACAATAAATTTACACTCAAATCAATCCCGTAGTTTCGTCAATACCCATCATAATGTTAAGGCACTGAACAGCCGCACCCGATGCACCCTTACCAAGGTTATCAAGTCTTGAGCATAAAAGCATCTGTTCTTCATTACCGAACACATAAAGTTCCATTCTGTTAGAACCACTCAGACCATTTGAAGTTAAAAATCCATCAGGTACGCATTCACTTCCTGTCGGTTTAACTTCTACAAAATTTGAATCCTTGTATGTTTCATACAATGCTTCCCTTACCTGCTCAGGTGTGAGTTTTTTATCAAGAAGTCTTGACTGAATCGGAACTGATACAACCATACCGCTGAAATAGTTATCAACAATAGGATTGAACATAGGCTTATACGCAAGACCTGTAATAGCCTGCATTTCAGGTAAATGCTTGTGATTCATGTTAAGAGCATACTGTCTCGGACTTAAAAGTTCAGCCGGCTTGTCATCAGCCTCGTATGCCGCAATAGCCTTCTTACCTGCACCGCTGTAACCCGAAGTTGCATATGCAAAAACAGGATAATACGCAGGAAGTATACCCTTTGAAACAAGCGGATAAATCATTGAAATAAAACCACTTGCATAACAGCCCGGAACAGCTACTCTCTTTGAGTTTTTGATTTTTTCTCTGTGGGCAGGTGAAAGTTCAGGAAAACCGTACGCCCAGTCAGGATTTGTTCTGTGAGCTGTTGAGGCATCAATAATTCTTACATTTTCATTTTCAACAAGCGAAACCGCTTCAATAGCCGCCGCATCAGGCAGACATAAAAATGTAAAATCAGACTCATTTATGAATTTTTTTCTTTCATTTAAATCTTTTCTTTTTTCTTCTGAAATTTTAAGAAGTTCAATATCATTTCTTCCTTCAAAACGTTCAAGAATTTTAAGACCTGTAGTACCTTCCTGACCGTCTATATAAATCTTTACTGCCATATCAGTATATCTCCCATAATTTACCAGTTTCTGTCGTTTTTATCATTTTCACTTTTAAAGCTTTTGTATAAGCTGAGTACTATTGCCGCAATAAGCATAGCAACACTCCATATAATTGATGCAACGCCCGAAAGCTTCATAACCGCAACTATAAGTACCTCGCCTGCAATCCATACAAGTACGACGATAACAGTCATAATTATAATATATTTCAAAAGCTTTGGATTCATTTTTCAAGTTCCTTTATTTTAGCTTCAGCCGTTTCAATCTGCTGTTTTACACATTCCGGTGCTGGGCCGCCGAATGACTTTCTTTCTTTAACACATGTTTCAAGTGAAATTGCATCATATATATCATCACCGAAAAGATCCGAAAGCTTTTTGTAATCTTCAATCGGAAGTGTTTCAAGAGTAAGATTTCTGTTAATACATTCAGCAACGAGTGTTCCTGTAATTTTATACGCATCTCTGAACGGCATACCATGTTTTACAAGATAATCCGCACAGTCAGTAGCATTAATGAAACCACCTGCTGCCGCTGCTCTCATTCTGTCAGCGTTTACCCTCATAGTTTCTGTCATAGGGATAAATGTTTTCAGACAAAGCTTTACATTATCAACAGAATCAAAAATTGCCTCCTTGTCTTCCTGCATGTCCTTGTTATACGCAAGCGGAAGTCCTTTAAGCATCGAAAGGAGTGTCATAAGATTACCGTTTACTCTGCCTGTCTTACCTCTGATGAGTTCTGTCACATCAGGATTTTTCTTCTGAGGCATAATAGATGAGCCTGTTGCATAGGCGTCATCAAGTTCGATGAACTTGAATTCCCATGAACACCACATAATAACTTCTTCAGAAAATCTTGAAAGATGTGTCATGATAAGTGAAATCGCACATGCAAGTTCAACGCATGAATCTCTGTCTGAAACGCCGTCAAGACTGTTTTCCATCGGTCTGTCAAAGCCGAGTTCAGACGCTGTCATGTGTCTGTCGATTTTATATGTTGTACCAGCAAGTGCACAGCTTCCCAGCGGACATTCATTCATTCTCTTTGCCGTATCTTCGAGACGTGTATAGTCACGCAGTAACATCTGAACATATGCCATAAGGTGATGGGCGAATGTAACAGGCTGAGCTCTCTGTAAATGAGTGTAGCCAGGCATAACCGTTTCGGTATGTTTCTTTGCCATTTCACAAAGTACTTTACAAAGCTTTAAAACAAGTTCCTTTATTTCTTCGATTTCATCTCTGAGATACAGTCTTACATCAAGAGCAACCTGATCGTTTCTTGAACGTGAAGTATGAAGTCTTTTACCAACGCTTCCGAGACGTTTTGTAAGTTCTGCCTCGATAAACATATGAATATCTTCAGCGGTCATATCAAATTCAAGCTTACCGCTTTCGAGGTCAGCAAGAATTTCTTCAAGACCAGCAATAATCTGTTTGCTGTCATCTTCTGTAATAATACCGCATTTACCCAGCATACCTGCGTGGGCAATACTACCCTGAATATCGTGTTTATACATTCTTCCATCAAAAGCAATAGAAGAATTAAAAGCGTTTACTGTTTCATCAACTTCTTTTGAAAATCTTCCTGCCCACATTTTATCTGCCATAAGGTAAATCCTCGCTTTCATTTTTAAACCATAATTTGAAATTTCCTCAGAATTTAAGAAAATTTCAAATGACGCTTATAATTACATACGGGCGGACAGGGATTGTCCGCCCATACATTAAGATGTCAAATCAGAAATTACTTGTTGTTTCTCTTTTCATCAAGCTTTGCCTTAACCTTGATTGGAAGACCAAAGAGGTTGATAAAGCCTGCACTGTCAGCCTGATCGTAAACTTCGTCAGCATCGAATGTAGCAACTTCTTCATCATAGAGAGTGTATGGTGAAGTAACGCCTGCATTGATAATGTTACCCTTGTAGAGCTTGAGCTTAACATCACCTGTAACTGTCTTCTGAGTTTCTGTTACAAAAGCACTGAGAGCTTCACGGAGAGGTGTATACCACTGACCGTTGTAAACGATGTCAGCAAACTTGATGCCGATATACTGCTTCATTCTTGCAGTTTCCTTGTCGATAGTAATTGTTTCGAGAACTTCGTGAGCGTGGTAAAG
>JAFQBO010000274.1 GCA_017416665.1 Oscillospiraceae bacterium | reverse complement strand
CATCATATTCAACGGCTGTAATTGACATATCAATGATTTCTGTAACAGCCGATGAAATAACATCAAGTTCTGCGATAGCCATATCAGAAAGCTTGTTATCTGTTTCTTTCATGTTTTCAGATGTCTGCATAATGTTGATTGAGTAATCACCTATTCTTTCAAAGTCAGTAATTACATGAAGAAGTGATGTTACCGATTTACTTTCCGCAACGCTGAGTTCACAGTCTGTAATCGAAACAAGATATGCATTGAGTTTATCTTCAACACGGTCGATAATATCTTCGTACTCCTTAATTTTTTCAACATGCTTTGGATTGTATTCCTTATGAAGTCCACAGCTCATTTTAAAATTTTCTTTTGCAAGTTTACCCATATATGCAACCGCACTATTTGAATACTGAATAGCAAGTGACGGAGATTTTAAGAAACGTGAGTCAAGCATGTTCTCAGGTGATGCTGAAAGAATTTCGTCTTCATCTTCAGGTTTGATGCGGACTGTCCATTCTGCAAGTTTTACAAGAAGCATATGGAACGGAATAAAGAATATTGTAACAACTACATTAAAAAGTGTATGGAAGTTGGCAATATCGCCTCTGTTCATGTTACTATCCCAGAGTGATGCAGGAATGATATCAAATGCCTTTAAAATATAAACTACAGCAAGGAACAGTATTGTACCAATTACGTTAAAGTAAACGTGAATCATTGAAGCTCTTTTAGCGTTTTTGCTTGCACCGATACTTGAAATGAGTGATGTTGATGTAGTACCGATATTCTGACCCATGATGATAGGGAAAGCTGCTGCAAAGCTGAGTACACCCGTATCAGAAACTGCCTGTAATATACCGACTGATGCAGATGAACTCTGTACAAGAGCTGTAATAACTGTACCTGCAAGAATACCGAGAATAGGATTTTCAAGTGTTGCGAATAAATCCTTGAATGCCTGAAGTTCAGAAAGTGGTTTTACAGAATCTGAAAGCGTGTTCATACCCACAAATAGAACACCAAGACCCATTGCAATGTCACCGATGGCTTTAAGTGTATCTTTTTTTGCAACAAAGGTAATTAAAATACCTACAATCGCCAGCATAGGAGCAAGGTAATCTGTACTTAAAAAGTCCATCACTGTTCCCATTGAACTGCCTTCGCCACCGCCAAGACGGAGAATCTGTCCTGTAACGGTAGTACCGATATTGGCACCCATGATAATACCGACAGCCGATCTGAGCTTGAGAACACCTGAGTTTACAAGACCTACCACGATAACTGTTGTAGCAGATGAACTCTGAATAACAGCTGTTACTACTGCACCAAGAAGTGCCGCCTTGATAATGTTACCTGTGAGTTTCTCAAGGATTTTTTCCATTTTACCGCCGGAAACCTTTTCGAGACCGTTGCCCAATACGTTCATACCATAAAGGAACAGTGCGACGCCTCCGAGGGCACAAATGGCATACTGAATGATTTGTGTTGTTGTCATAACTGACTACCTCCTGAAAGTATGTCCCTCAAAATATTTTTATCTATTTTGTTTCTTGTCTGTAAAAGTCAGGTAAAATCTCCACAGACAAGTTAATTATAGCACACTTAATTTAAAAAGTACATATTATTCATGTAAAATTTCTGTAAAGTTTTTGTGTGTATAAATTTACATTACAATTTCAGCTGGTCATACTCCATGAGATCCTTTCCGCCCATACCTGTTGCAGGAATTGTTTTAACTTTATATTTTTTCAGTGATTCCAGCATTTCCGGTGTACAGATTTCAACGCTGTCAAGAGTGTGCTGACCCTTGAGCGTAATTGCCTGAACACCCTGTGTGTCTCTTGTTGTTTTGGGATTGAGCAGTTCAGTATTGAATATGATAATTTTGTCAGATGATGCTCTGAGCATAATATCAACATCTTCATTTATATAAAGAGTGCCTACAAGTTTGGATTTTCCACTGTAAGCTTTTGCAAGCTTTTTACGGTTTGTCTTTGTTTCATACGCTTTTAACGGTACTTTCGCCGCCTTGCCGTTTTCAAAGAAGAAAATCATATAGCCTTCATAGTTATTGGTATTAACCATATAAGCTACCTCTTCACCCTCATCAAATGACAGCTTTGCTGGAACATAGTCACCCAGAACACTTGCTTTTGTATCATCAAAAGCACTTGCCTTTGTTTTGTAAACCTGACACTGATCGGTGAAGAACAGCAGTTCGGTATTGTTTGTAGACTCAATATGCACCTTCAT
>JAFQBO010000273.1 GCA_017416665.1 Oscillospiraceae bacterium | reverse complement strand
GGTGAATTGAAAAACAGCCCAGTGGGCTGTTTTTCAAGAGGGGACGCTTTACAAGAGAAAGCGTCCCCTTACTTTGGTCATACTCAAGTTTGCCTGCCGATTTAATCGGCACGAAAATTAATTTTGAGGTTTTTCTACAGTCTGAAGAGACTGTTTTCACAGTCCCTTGTTAAATTATGTTTGCTTTTAATTTTATTAAAGTTTAAACCGCACTTTCAGTCGGTGTCCCGACAGGACAATTTCGCTCTGAATTAAATAATCCTCAAAGCATACAGCACGATGATTTATTTTAATCTATAGTCTTAAAAGTGCCAAGAAACATTACAAGCATTTCATTTTTATCCACAGAATCAATAATACCATCCTGATTTACATCTGCATTTGCAAGAGCTGTTGAATCTACAATCGGATAAAGTTCTGCACTTACTATGTATTTTGTCATTCTTGAAATATCTGCAACGGAAAATACATTATCTACATTAACGTCACCTGCAATTGTTTGTGTACCAAATTTTGTTTTGATGCTTATATCATACAAGTAGGGTGTATGAAGTGCCATTTTTCCAATGTGAACTACCATCCCATATTCTTCATTCAGTTTAAGAAGTGTTAAAATAAGATTTTCCTCGTTTAGCTCCTCATAAAAAATATCGTATTCCGGATGCTCTGAACTTTCTTCAAACCATGCATTTAAATTATTTTCCTTTAAAAAAGCATTTAATTCATCTACTGAATGTTCTTTGTAAAAATCAACATCTTTTGAATGCACCGAACCCCAACGTACAACATAAGATGTTATCTGCCTTGCAGTTCGATAATCCGGCAAAACTTTAATTTCTTCATCACAGTAATATGTATGAGAAAGTTTAGTTTCGGATAAACGTGAATATACATGCTTTATTTCAGGTATATTATATCCTTCCGGTGGTTCAGCTATAAGAGAATTTAAAAAAGATGTAAATTCTTCATCATAAACCACTCTATGATGAAGACTATCAATCATTTCTCTGTATTCTTCATTATCTATTTCATAAATCGGCGAAATTACCGCTGAGGCAGAAAATGATACCGACGACAACACAGATAATGAAATTAGAACTGCTATACACTTTTTTAATATTTTTTTCATAATATCACCTCTACTCAATATCATCAACCGTCATATTAGGATTACTTAAATAAAATCTTGCAAGTGTTGGTGTCATTCTTACACCCCATGTGCTATAGTCATTGTCATCACCATTTGTACATATACCTACAACTGATTTAATTGCAACATTATCTGAGATCAATTCATAATAAACAGGTGCACCACTTTTTCCAAGATGTGCATATGCTGTTGTTTTAAATCTTAAATCCTTATTATCATCTATATACTGACCACTCTGTTCATAATCAACAATATTGCCTTTACTATAATATCTGGCTGAAATAGCAGCATACTGTGTAAATGAATTTGTCTTTAATTCTGTATTTGTATCTTTAAAGTTATCTGTCATGTAACCTAATGACCAGATTCCGTGTTCACTTAAATCTTCTTCGATATACAATAAAGCGTAGTCTTTGTTATATTTAGCATATTCATCATGATATAAATACTGTGAATATCTTTCGGGTACATGTGCTGAACGTACATTATATGTATCGGTGATTGTAGAGCCTTCCTCATCATAAACTCTAACGACAATATTTTCTTTAAAATCAAACCAATCCGCCATTACTGCCGCTGCTGATGTTGCTACTACATGCTCATCAACAATAAATCCACTATAAAACTCCCCATCAGATTTTATTTGAACAGTATTTAAATTCTCATGATCTCTATATTCAGCATATTCAACTGATTCTCTGCTTAATCCATATGTCAATGTCCCTGATACAGCATCAATAGTATCTAATAAAGAATATCTTTCGTAGTCTTTCGAATCATTGTGTTCTTCATAATCATGCATTATATATATTTCAGAAGAATCATGAATATCATTATACACTTCTGATGTTATAGTAGCTGGTTCACTTTCACCTAAATTATAGCTTAAAACCAAATTTGTATCATGATTACTTATAACCTTATCCTGATTCACATCCATTCTTGTTAATAAATTTCCATATGCACGGTAATTTGCTCGTAAATATTTTAATATAATTGTATAATCCACAACACTTACATAACCATCACCATTGGCATCGCCTTACTTAAAGGTAATTGATGTTGCCGAAACTGTGTTTGCCGGCATTGTCGCAACGGCTGATGTGGCAATCATACCCACTGACATTGCAATGCTCAAAAGCTTTTTTAACTTTCTCATTTGACATCTTCCTTTCTTAATTTACTTTGATGTATGAAATATAGCTGTAATACATAGGAGAGACTTTTCTCTCTAAGTAAATTATAGCATTCAATTTTCCAAAAAACAACCCCTGTGTCACGAAATGCATGTATGTGTCACAAACTACACAAATTGATTTACTGTTTTTACTTATAAAAAAGGTAAAAGAAAATAATTTCCTTTTCCTACGCTTGTATTACAGATCAAGATTTTAATAAAGTCAAGAGTTTTATTTAAATGTCAAAATATTTCTACAATTTGCACAAAATCAAAAAGGACCGCTTTCGCAGTCCTTTGAATTCATTGATATTAATTATCTCTGTTCACAGATAAGCTTGATGGCAGTTCTTTCTTCGCCGTCAATAGTGATATTTGCAAAAGCAGGAATACAGATTAAATCAACCCCGATTGGTGCAAGATAGCCTCTTGCGATTGCGATAGATTTGATAGCCTGGTTTGCCGCACCTGCGCCGACAGCCTGTACTTCAACAGCTTTCTGTTCACGAATTACACCGGCAATAGCACCTGCAACAGAGTTAGGGGAAGAGTGTGATGAAACTTTTAAAATTTCCATTGTAATGACCTCCATTAAATTTTTTGTTGGATTTTTGTGTTGTGCTTTCCCTAATATCATAATGCCATTATACACTAATTAAATTAAAAATGCAATAGTTTTTGGAAAATATTGTTATTATCTCTCAATAATACGGCGGATATTGGTGCATTTTCCCGACTTTTCATCAAATGTTATAACAACACCGTTTATGAAACAAGGTGATTCCGCTTCAGTAAATCTGACAGGGAATTTAAATCTCTGTTTGTCAACAGCAGCCTTTATATTTACGCCGAGAACCGAAAGTTCAGGACCTGTCATACCGGCATCAGTGATATAGCCTGTGTGATTGCCTAAAACGATTTCGTCCGAGGTCTGAACGTGTGTATGCGTACCCATAACGGCGGTAACTTTTCCTGTAAGGAAATGTCCCATTGCCTTTTTTTCAGCTGTTGCTTCAGCGTGAAAATCGAGGAAAATATTAGGAGTGTTTATATTTTCAAGGATTTTTTCTATTGTTGTAAACGGATTGTCAAGAGCCTCCATATAAACTGTTCCCATAAGATTTACAACAGCAATTTTAAAGTACCCGCAATCCAGAACGCAGACGCCTTTACCGGTACAGCCATCAGGAAAGTTTGCAGGACGCAGGATATTGTCACTGGCATATATCGCAAGTGAATCACGTCGTTTGAAACAGTGATTGCCTGTTGTGATGACATCAGCACCGCAGTTTAAAAGCATATCGGCAGAAAATTTTGTTATACCGTTATTTTGTGCGGAGTTCTCGCCGTTTATTACTGTAAAGTCAACTGAATATTTTTTTCGTATGTCGTAAATTTTTTTCTCAAGGAAATCGCAGCCGCTTTTTCCGACTACATCTCCTATAAATAATAAATTTTTCATTTTCTCACCCTTAATTATTATATCAGCAGTATAAGAATGTGTCAACGATTTTTTTATTATATTTTGTAAAAAAATAAAAAAACAGCAACCCCTTGTGGTGGGGCTGCCGTTTGTGTTTTTTCCGGATCACCGCATTGTACTGCGTTAAGCAATCCGTTTTACACCGTTATATAGTTAAAAGAGCGGGATATATCGGACATGCGTCCGTTTTTTAACTCGTTGTGCAGGTATCAGCGACGTCAACACTTTACAGTTGTGCCTGTAACAGCATCTTTTCCGCTTTTACCATACACTCTGAGTTTATAAGTGATTTTTATGCTTTCAGCGTGATTTATTATTCTTCGCCGTAAAGCTTAGAAAGACGAACGAGATAGTCATATCTGTCCTTAGCATTTTCGAGAGCCTGGTCAAAGAGTTTTTCAGCTCTTTCTGGGTTCTGACGAGCAAGGGCATTGTAACGAACTTCACCCATGAGGAAGTTCTTGTATTCGTCTGTGTTAGGAGCCTTAGAATCCATAATGAATGGGTTCTTGCCTTCAGCCTTAAGCTGTGGGTTGTATCTGTAGAGGTGCCAGTAACCAGCCTGAACAGCCTTCTTTTCTTCTGCCATTGATGTACCCATACCAGTCTTGATACCGTGGTTGATACATGGAGCATAACCGATGATGATTGAAGGACCGTTGTAAGCTTCAGCTTCAGCGATTGCCTTGATACACTGGTTCATGTCAGCACCCATAGCGATGTGAGCAACGTAAACGTAGCCGTAGCTCATAGCGATACCTGCGAGATCCTTCTTCTTAACTTCCTTACCAGCTGCTGCGAACTGAGCAATAGCACCTGTTGGAGTTGACTTTGAAGACTGACCGCCTGTATTTGAGTAAACTTCTGTGTCGAATACGAAGATATTAACGTCTTCACCTGAAGCGATAACGTGGTCGAGACCGCCGAAACCGATATCGTAAGCCCAACCGTCACCACCGAAGATCCACTGTGACTTCTTTCTGAGGTGATCCTTGTTAGCGAGGATTGCCTTAGCATCATCACAACCGCAGTTTTCGAGAGCTGCTACGAGCTTTTCTGTTGCAGGTGTGTTTGCGTTACCGTCTTCGAGAGTGTCAAGGTATTCAGCGATAGCTGCCTTTACATCTTCCTTTTCAGCCTTTTCAGCAAGTGCCTTAACCTGAGCGATTACTCTGTTTCTGAGAGTCTTCTGACCGAGGAACATACCGTAACCGAATTCAGCATTGTCTTCAAAGAGTGAGTTGGACCATGCAGGACCCTGACCCTTCTTGTTGAATGTATATGGTGTAGAAGGTGCACTACCACCCCAGATTGATGAACAACCTGTTGCGTTTGCAATGAACATTCTGTCACCGAATAACTGTGTGATAAGCTTTGCATAAGGTGTTTCACCACAACCAGCACATGCGCCTGAGAATTCGAGCATTGGCTGCTTGAACTGTGAACCCTTAACTGTAGTTGCCTTGAACTTAGCAGCAACTGCTTCCTTTTCGTCGATTGTAAGACCGTAATCGAATGCTTCCTGAGCATCGAGCTGTGAAGCGAGTGGTTCCATAACGAGAGCCTTTGTCTTTGCAGGACATACGTTAGCACATGAACCACAACCAGTACAGTCAAGAGCTGAGATTGTCATTGTGAACTTGAGACCTTCCATAGCAGGCTTGAAGTCAACAGCCTTCATGCTTGCAGGAGCGTTTGCAGCTTCTTCTTCGCTGAGAGCTACCGGTCTGATTACAGCGTGTGGACATACATATGCACACTGGTTACACTGGATACAGTTTTCCGGAATCCACTGTGGAACCTTAACAGCGATACCTCTCTTTTCAAATGCAGCTGAACCCTGTGGGAATGTACCATCAGCCATATCAACGAATGTTGAAACTGGGAGTGAATCACCCTTCTGAGCGTTACATGGAATCTGAATCTTGTTTACATAGTTTTCGAGAACCTTATCGTCGCAAGTAACAGCAGCCATACCCATCTGAGTATCAGCAGCGTCTGCCCAAGCAGCAGGAACTTCGATCTTAACGATGTTCTGGTGGCCGGCATCGATAGCGTTCCAGTTCTTTTCTACGATGTCCTGACCCTTCTTGCCGTATGAAGCTTCAGCAGCGTCCTTCATGTACTTAACAGCATCTTCAAAGTTGATGATGTTAGCGAGCTTGAAGAATGCAGACTGAAGAATTGTGTTAATTCTTGTGCCCATACCTGTTTCTTCACCAAGCTTTACACCGTTGATTGTGTAGAAGTTGATGTTGTT
>JAFQBO010000272.1 GCA_017416665.1 Oscillospiraceae bacterium | reverse complement strand
CGTTTCCGGGTCTTCCTGTACTATTTCTGAAACTGCAAACTTTTTTATGTATTCCTTATAGGAAAATTTACTGAATCTGTCCGGCTTATCAATATTTTTAAATATGTTTCCACCTGATGAACCGTACATACAAGAACACTGCCTGCGAGCATCAGCAAACATATTACGCCAGTTTCTTTCAAGTTCTCTCAACTGTTCATCACTGTAAACACTTTCACCGGCTACATTTGTACTGTTTCCTGATTTACTATCCGAACCGGCTGTTTTGTTCTGCTCTGTCTTATTGCTTTTGCCACCAGACTCCATTGAAGTGCTATTTTGAATTTTATCTTCAGGCTTTTTGTACCATACTCTGTGATCATCTTTTTTTAATGAATTGGCAGAATATTTCAATATTTTTTTAATATATTGCTGTGACATCATTTTTTTGTAAATATCCGTAGCAGTGTAAATATTATACTCATACATAATATCAAAGACACGTGGTAACGATATGGGTAAAAAAGTACCTGTTCCTCCATCAACCATTTTACAAACAGAGGCGTCTGCGGCAATACCGAAAAGTCCGGTATCGCCTGCCTTGTAAGACGGATGAAGGAGAAGGCAATGAAGAACGCTGTGAACAATACTGTCTGAAATGTCGTTTCTGTGTTTTTTATATTTTTCTATAACATCAAGAGGATTATAATAAAGCTTTGAATAATCCGCACCAATATAACAGACTTCATTGGTTGCAGTCGGTTCAAGAAAATATACAGCCTTTTCGAGATACGGATATTGTTTCACTGCAATGCGTCTTGAGTAATTAATAATCATTTCCGCAAGTTCAAGATCTTCCTTTGAAGAAGTTACAGGCATATCTGTCATGCTACTTCACCTCTCTGCGTTTTCTTCTGTTTATCTGCATATCAATGTTTTTTTCATTTTCAGTTATATTTTCTATGTATTTGCCGAAGGACTTATTCTGTGTTGAAATTGCCATAAGGACTATTTCTGAATCGGTTAAAACCGAATTGATAAACAGCTCAATTTCATTGCTTTTTCCATACGCCTTTTTCAAAAAAGCAAGTATATTGTCCATCGCCGCAGAACCTGCTTCGTAGTCATTATTTACAGCAATAGTATGAAGCTTTCTTTTCAGACATGTTATAAGCATATATTTTATATTATTGGTACAGCCGGAAACTTTTTTTGCAATTTCAGATAAATTTTCACCATTGATAATATTGTCAATATCGTCTTCGCAAATTACCTCAGTAATAAGCCTGTAATAATCGTAAAACTCCATGGCAACCGTTTCAAAACCGATAAATTCAGCAATCATATGTGGCTCAACAGCAAAGCCGTGCTTTTCAAAAGCACTGAGATTTATGGAAAGTTCCTCCCAGCCTCTTGGTGTAACAATCTGCGAACCTGTTCCATCAAAGCAATAAATATTGTTTTTGTCCGATGAGATAAACGAAACAACAGCCGAATGAAGATTGTTCTTTTCAGCATATTCAAGCCAGGCATCAGCATCCGGAACAACATGAATGATTCTCAGACGGTCTGTCGTAACAGCATCAAATTGTTTTACGCTTTTGTTGTACTCAGGCGGATTGCCTGCCATGACCAAAACCCAGCCCTCAGGCAGACTGCTTTGCCCGAGTGTTTTATTCTGGAAAAGCTGGAGGAGTACTGCCGAAAGCGATTCAGGAACACAGTTTATTTCGTCAAGAAAAAGAATTCCGTTTTCACAGCCTGTTGCTTTTATTTCGTCATAAACAGCGGCAATAATTTCACTCATGGTATATTCTGTTGCAATAGTATTGTTATTTCCGTAATTTTTTTCAATAATCTTCGGAAGTCCCAATGCACTCTGTCTTGTGTGATGAGTCATTGAATAGGAAACAAAGCATATACCCAGTTCTTCTGCCACCTGCTTCGGAGCATCTGTTTTACCGATTCCTGCCGCACCTATAAGCATTACAGGACGCTGTCTGTTAAACGGTATCACAAAATAACCGTCTTCATTTTTTTCAAGATATGTAGTAACTATTCTTGTGAGCTGTTCCTTTGCCTTGGTAAGTGAAACCGCAAATCTGTGTTGTGTAAGCTCGCTGCCGATTTCCTTTTCTACTGTTTTTCTTCTCGTCTGTGGTTTTGATGCAACTGCTGAAAGTGCCATAAAATTACCTCTTTTCTAAAATCCTATCTTTTTTGTTTTTTTGTCATCACCGACAACTGCTGAATTCAGTATGTCGTCAGCGGCTTTCCTTATATCCTCAGCTGTTATCTTTGAAAGGTCTGACTTTGTATGTTTAGCCTTTGCCATAATTCTTACAGCCATTATACGTTTTGTGTTTTCAAAAAGATTTCTTGCTTCACGTCCGTTGCCAAAATTTTCACCTCTGATTTCACGCAGCCTGCTGAAAAAAGTTTTCAGAATGTCGTGATACTCACCTGAAATAATAAAATTTTCTCCGTAGGCAATAGATTTGAAAATTTCTTCAAGCATTTCATCATCATAAGGACTGAATTTTATGGAAGTTGTAATTCTTGAACTGAGTCCGGGATTTGACTCCATAAACCTTTTCATTTTATTTTCATACCCTGCAAAAATGCAGTAGACATTTGAACGGAAATTCTCCATGTTCTGCGTAATGCAGTTGACAGCCTCCGTATCAAAACTGGTTGACTGTTCTTCTGACAGAGTATAAATTTCATCAAAGAAAAGTATTCCGCCTCCGCATTCGCTGAGTTCTGTAAACATCTGATCAATCTGTGCGGCAGTGTGTCCTACATATTTGCCGACAATATCCGATTTACGGCATTCACGGAAATTTTTCATATCCGGAATAATATTCTGTTCAAACAAAAGTCTGCCGAATTCTCTTGCAAGAGTTGTTTTTGCCGTACCCGGCTGACCAGCAAACACCAAATTACATCCCGATAGATTCTGTGACAGACCGGCATTTTTTCTTTCAATATCAAGTCTTAACATACTGACAGCACCATTAAGAATTTCAAGTTCTTTTTCAAGCCCTGTCAGACCACACGGCTCTTTTTTCTTTTTTGATTTTTCTTTTGTATTACATGAATGCACATAGTCCGAAAAATCAGAATTTCTGAGTTTTTTATCGTTATAAAACTTTGCCATGTGATTGTTTATTACAACCTGTGCCGCCGCTACCGCCGTATATTCGTCCTTTACAGACGGATGTGAAGCAAGCTGCCTTATCTTTCTTTCCACAGATGTGTAATCGTAATCATTAATTTCAAAGAATTTTTTTATATACAAAGCTTTCTGATCTTCACTTTCTGAAGTAATGTCAAAAAATGTGTAGTGCAGTTCAGTTGCCACCTGCTTTGGCGGAATATTGAATGAATTTGAAGTATCATCACAAAAAAAGCGTGCCAGAAGACTGTTATTTTGTTTTTCCATCTCATCAGCCCATATAACAAAGCACACCTTCACTCCTTCAGGATCATATTCAAATATTTCTTTTAATGTAGATTCCTCATACAGAAATAACGCAGGATTGTCATGATCCAGATACGGCAGATATGTACTTTTTTCCTGCACATGTTCTTCAGACATTCCTGGAACAATTTTAACAAACGTTCCGCATTCTGTGCTCGCCTTTTTAGCGAACTCCTCTTCTTCACAGCTTCTGTTAATAAGGTAATCACCTATTTCATAATTGTACTTGCTGTAAATCATATTGCATATTGTGACAGCAGCAATAAGACCGTCATTAAGGGTTTTACAGTGAATGAAGTAATGGTTTGTGAATATATCCGAAAATATGTCATTATCAATATGTTCAACACATCCACTGATAAAATTCACTACATCCCTGAAACGCTCACGATTCATCATACTGTCCATAAGCTCTTCTTTGCTGTAATCAAGCGGACACAAGTAGTTTTTCTTCAGAAAATCCCTTGCATAATTCAATCTCAGAAGTTTCATATTCGCCTTACCTTTCTCATTCCTGTTCTTCTTATTTCATCATATCTTTATTATATCAGATTGATTTTTACACTTTCAGACAAATTTGTACACTCAGAGCCTGTGCAAATAAAAATATATTTATATCACTGGTTTATCGTAAGATAAATTTATATTTGTCGGTGTATTTTTATTTTACAAAATTTCTGTAGGGGCGACCATTGGTCGCCCGTTTGAATTATAATTTATTTTGCGGGCGAGCAATGCTCGCCCCTACATGAAAACAACGAATATCATCCATTTGTAGGGGACGGCGCCCACGACGTCCCTTTATAAATT
>JAFQBO010000271.1 GCA_017416665.1 Oscillospiraceae bacterium | reverse complement strand
TAACATAGATATTGATATACGTAGCAGGCGTATCAGGCGACTGAAAAAACGTTATGTCATGAAAATTATAAATAAAATCAGCGTAATTTCATTTTCGGTTGCCGTACTCACACTCTCGTTATTTTTTCTTATATCTGAAAGACCAACAGTTTCAGTAACTGAAAACAGAACTCTTGCAACAATGCCTGATTTTTCCGTAAAAGATTATCTTTCGGGAAAGTACACAGCCGATATAGAATTGTTTTACAATGATACAGTACCGCAAAGAGAATCCCTTAAAGATCTCGTTGCGGACATTAAAGGAAGCTTTGGTATAAAATCCTCTGACGGCGTAAAAATCCACGGAAACATACTGAGTATGGAAGAAAAGGTGGAAAAAACAGAAACTACAACCGAAAAAATAACTACCGCCATGACAATGGCAGAATATAAGGGTACAACTTCTATCGCCGCCACAACTACAGTTACAACAGAAAAAGAAGACAATCCGCTTGACGATCCGAACATTGAAGGCGAAATCAGCAACAGTATTCTTGTGTATAATAATCGTGGAATTATGCTGTTTGGCGGAAGTAAAACCAATTCAGAGCTTTATGCACAGTATGTAAACAACTTCAAATCCGATTTGGGAGATAATGTAAATGTGTATTCAATGGTTTGTCCGACACCTGTTTCCTACTATCTGCCTACCAAATATTCCGACATGACAGCAAATGAAAAAGACACCATTGATTACATTAACAAGCACCTTGATGGTGTAACTCCTGTAGATGCGTGGACTGTACTTGACAGACACAAGGACGAAAAAATCTTTCAGAATACCGATCATCACTGGGCACAGCTGGGTGCATTCTACGCTGCTGAAGAATTCGCCAAAACAGCAGGTGTACCTTTTCCGGACATAAATCAATATGAAAAAATTGAAAAGGACGGATATGTGGGTACGCTTTACGGTTACACAGGTGACGATGACTTAAAGGATAATCCCGAACAGTTTATCTACTATATTCCAAAATGTGAATATACTTCAGAATTCTTTACACCTGATCTGTCAGAAAGCTGGGACGGAAATCTTGTAGTAAGCATAGACAATATTGATCCTGTAAGCTGGTATTGTGTGTTTATAGGTGCGGATAATGTTGTTACCCATGTTACAACCGAAGTAAAAAACGGCAGAAAGCTTGCGGTTATAAAGGACAGCTACGGAAATGCACTTATTCCGTGTCTTACAGGTTCATTTGAGGAAATTTATGTTATAGACGTAAGATATTTTGACGTTAATGCTGTAAGTTATTTTAAAGAAAAAGGCATTACAGATTTACTTTTTGCCATGAATACATTCAGTGCAACAGGCAGTAACTTTGAAGGCATTGAACAAATAAGAACTCAGTAAGCACAAAAAGGAGAACAAAATTGAAAGAATTATTATACCCGTTTGACAGTTCTTATCTGATGAAAAATAAAAAGAAAATCAGACGTACACTGCTGTCAGACGGAACACAGCGAATAAAAAAGAAAATCGCCGTTCTTGGCGGTTCTACAACAAATGACATAGTTTCAATGCTTGAAATTTTTCTGTTGAATTATGGCATAGAGTGTGAGTTTTACTGTTCTGAATACAACAAATACTGGGAAGATGCGGTCTTTCCAAACCCACAGCTTGAGGAATTTTCACCCGATCTGATTTACATTCATACCTCTGTCCATAACATCACAGAATACAGATTTGATATCAACTGTTCCAAAAGTGATATGAACACAATGCTTGAAAAACAGTACGGACATTTCAGACAGATGTGGGACAGCATTTCGGAAAAATATTCATGTCCTGTAATACAGAATAATTTTGAAATGCCGTCATACAGAATTTTGGGCAACCGGGACTGCTGGGACATTCACGGATATATAAATTTTATAACAGCCCTTAACATGAAAATCTGTGAATATGCAGCAGATAATCAGAATTTCCATATAAACGACATAAACTACATTTCAGCCTGCTGCGGACTTGATAAGTGGTCTGAGCCGTCATACTGGTATATGTACAAATATTCAGTAAATCCATGCTTTATACCTGAGCTTGCGTTTAATATCGCAAATATAGTAAAGTCGATTTTTGGCAGAAATAAAAAGGTTCTTGCCGTTGATCTCGATAATACTCTCTGGGGCGGAGTTATTGGTGATGACGGGATAGATGGTATTGAAATCGGAAATGAAACCGCTTCTGCCGAATGCTTTTCGGCATTTCAGAAATATCTGAAAGAACAGAAAAAAATCGGCGTACTTCTTACAGTAGCCTCAAAAAACGATTATGAAAATGCTGTTGCGGGTTTAAGCCACCCAGACAGTATTCTTCGTACAGATGATTTCATAAACATTAAAGCAAACTGGAATTCAAAAGATGTAAACATTTCGGAAACTGCTGAAGAAATGGGGTTACTGCCCGAAAGCTTTGTTTTTGCTGACGACAATCCTGCCGAACGTGACATAGTTTCGGCACAGCTCGGTATTCCGTCACCTGTACTTGACGAACCCGAAAAATACATCAGAATACTTGACAGAAACGGATTTTTTGAAGTTACTTCACTTTCAGATGATGATCTGAAAAGAAATGATATGTATAAGGCAAACGCACAGCGAAACTCCCTTATAAAAAAATTTGACAGCTATGAAGATTATCTGAAAAGCCTTGAAATGACAGCAATTATCGGAAGTTTCCAGCCTGTTGATCTTCAAAGAATAACTCAGCTCACCAATAAAAGCAATCAGTTCAACCTTACAACACGCCGTTATACACAGACAGAAATTGAAGATATTTCAAAAAATAAAAACTACATAACTCTGTGTGGACGACTTTCGGACAAGTTTGGTGATAACGGTATTGTTTCGGTTATAATTGGTAAAAAAAACAATGACTGCATTGATGTTGAACTATGGCTTATGAGTTGTCGTGTACTTAAAAGAGATATGGAATATGCAATGCTTGATTCTCTTGTCAGACAGGCTGAATTACACGGTATAAATAAAATCAAAGGTTATTACTATAAAACCAAAAAGAACAGTATGGTTAAAAATCTGTTTTCTGATTTCGGCTTTGAAAAAATTTCTGAAAATAACAGTCAGGATACGATATGGGAATTCTCAACTGAAAACTATAAAAATAAAAATAATGTTAGAAAAATT
>JAFQBO010000270.1 GCA_017416665.1 Oscillospiraceae bacterium | reverse complement strand
GTAAAAGGCTATATGCTGGCTATTATACTTTCAGACGCTATTTCAATAGTTTTTCTGATGTATATGGCAAATATGCATAAGGACTTTGATGTTAAGCTTATAGATAAAAAACTTATAAAAGAGATGATACAGTATACGACGCCACTCATACCTACAACGATATTGTGGTGGGTAGTAAGTTCTTCGGATCTTTTTATGGTGTCGTTATTCAAAGGTGAAGATCTTAGTGGTATATATGCTTGTGCCTATAAAATCCCTAATCTGATATCTGTTGTATCGATAGTATTTTTCAGGGCATGGCAGATGTCGGCTATTACCGAATATAATTCTGCTGACAGAAAGAAGTTCTATACAAAAATATTTGACGGATATATGTCTGTAATGTTTGTAGCGGCTGCAGGGCTTATGCTCTTTTTAAAACCACTTACATTATTGCTTGTCAGTGATGATTTTGAGATAGCGTACAAATATTCACCATATCTTATCATAGGTGTTCTTATGATGAGCTTCTGTACATTTTTAAGCAGTATATATAATGCTACAAACCAAAATGGTATGTCACTTAAAACCAGTGTACTTGCAGCCGGAGTCAATCTTTTTCTTAATTTTCCTGCTATACTTATATTTGGAGCGCAGGGAGCGGCATTCTCTACAATGGTAGCATACCTTGTATGTTGCTTTGTAAGAATAGTATCAACCCAGCAGATAGCACGTTATTCAGTAAGCTGGAAAAAGTTCGGTATAAATCTGTTAGTCTTATTTGTAATGGCACTGGTCGTTATATTGGGAGCACCTATTATGTATCTGTGGCTTGCGATAGGATTTGTTGCTATTTTACTTGTAAATTACGGTCCGATAGAGGTTACTGTAAAAAAAGTAGTCGGATTTATAAGATGATTTTTAATAAAAATAAAAACAGTTGGTATCATTTAAAATACCAACTGTTTTATTTTACGCTTCCACTTTTATAAAAGCAAAACTATAAGGGTCAAGTTTGAGTTTTACTGCATCGCTGTCAGCTGTAGGTATTTCTTTTTTACCGACAACTATATTGTATTTGGAATACTTGTGAACTTTACGGTCGATATAACGAACCTTATCTGAACGGTTAATAAATACAAGTATAGCTTTGTTCTGACTTTCCTTGATTCTTGCAAAGCCGACAACATCTTTATCAAAAGCAAGAAATCTGAAAGTACCGTCTTTAAATATACTTGAACTCTTTCTCAATGAACTGAGCTGTTTTGTAAATTCGATAAGTTCTGTATCTTCATTTCCCCATGGATAACAACCTCTGTTGAACGGATCTTTGTGGCCTTCCATTCCTGCTTCGTCACCATAATAAATACATGGAACACCCGGAAGGAAGTACATAAGTACCATAGCAAGTTTAAGAAGAGTTTTACCTTTCTTGTACTGTGCAGGAGTCATCTTGTGTGTTGACATCCATTCCTTATCCTTGTCTTCGATAGATTCGTCACCGAGTACGGATATCGCACGTTCTACATCGTGAGTTGATACGAAGTTCATAAGTACGTCTGTTGCGGGTTTCGGATAGTTTTCGATGATCGTCATGATATTGTTTTTAAATTCAGGATCACCGTCTTTAATATATGAAAGTATAGCATCACGGAAAGGATAATTCATTACGGAGTCGAGCTGACCGCCGAGAAGATATCTTCTCTTTATTCCGTAGCTTTCTGCATTTGAAGCATCTTTCCATACTTCGCCGATTACAAGTTTTTCAGAGCTGACACTTTTCATGGATTTGCGGACGTTGTAGAGGAATGTGTCAGGCAGTTCATCTGCTACATCAAGTCTGAATCCCGATGCACCGAGGGATAACCAGTAGTGGAGTACACCATCATCATCGCAGATAAATTGTGTAAATTTATAGTTGTTTTCATTTGTGTTCGGAAGTGAATCAATTCCCCACCATGCTTCGTATACATCAGGGTAAGAAGTGAAGTTATACCATTCGTAATATTCACTTTCTTTTGAGTTGTATGCACCGACAGTATCATAATAATCATATTTGTTAAAGTAGATGCTGTTTGCACCTGTATGAGAGAAGACACCGTCAAGTATTACACTTATTCCGTGTGCTTTGGCTTCACTGCATAGTTTTTTGAAGTCCTCATTTGTTCCGAGCATAGGGTCTACCAGTTTGTAGTTAGCTGTGCTGTATCGGTGATTTTCGTGAGACTCAAAAATAGGATTCATGTAGATACAGGTAACGCCGAGACTCTGGAGATACGGAAGTTTTGAGATTATTCCTTCAAGGTCTCCGCCAAAATAGTCGTAGTTCCACATACCTGTTTCAGGGTGTGGTTTGTAAAGAGGTGTACCGCCCCAGTCATCTCTTATGACTCTGTCAGCAGGAATGTCCTTATGTTCTATACCACTCTTACAGAATCTATCAGGGAAGATCTGATACATTATACCGCCTTTTAAGAAAGAAGGTGTTTTGTAATCGGCACTGTAGACTGTAAGCTGGAACAGTTCGCCTTCATCAAATCCGCCTATATGTGTGTTTTGTTTTTTAATGTAATATGTTTCTCCTGCTACTGTTGTAAAGAAGTAGTAGTAATAAACACCCGAATAACTTGTGTTAAATGACGCTGTGTAACTTATCGAGTCATTATCTTCGGCAGTTTTGTTCATTTTTATGAAACGCTTTTTAAAACCTACACGGTATATGACCATTACCGGAGCGTCTTCGCTTTCATGTGACAATGGAAGTTTTATGGTAAAGTCACAGAATTCATCTGTTTTTATAGCCCCAAAAGTTGATTTGTAAGATGTATCCCAACTATCATAAATTTTTTTCATAACAAATACCTCGTTTCTGTTCTGAAATTTAAAACTAAAGTGTAAGCTGAATATAATCAAGGCGACAGAGTCTGTACTGTCGCCTTGAAAAAGTTATTGTATTGACAGTACTAAATTAAAGAATTCCCCATATATCTCTAGCATAGTCCTTAACTGCACGGTCAGCAGAAAATACGCCTGCGCCTGCAAGATTGTTAAGTGACATCTTAAGCCACTTGTATTTGTCGTTGTAAAGTTCTGATGAAAGTTTCTGAGCGGCTCTGTATGAATCAAAATCTGCGAGTACCATATATGGATCGGAGTTCTGAAGAGAATTTGCAACATCGTTGAAGTTGCAGCCGTTTATTCCGTGGTACATACGATTTACAGCCTGTTTTATTGTATTGTTTGAATCGTAGTAACTTCTAGGAGAATAACCCATAGCTTTCTTGGCTGAAACTTCTTCTGCAGTCATACCGAAGATGATTATATTGTC
>JAFQBO010000269.1 GCA_017416665.1 Oscillospiraceae bacterium | reverse complement strand
GTTTTTTAAGGTAAATACATATTGACATGAAATGTATAAATAATGTATAATGTATATGTAAATATACAGATATATTCGGCAATCGTTTAATTATTTTAGCTGATATATGGAGGGAAACATGAAAAAAATTAAAAAAATTCTTGGTGCGGTACTGTCATTGTGCATTGCCGCAGGTGCTGCATGTCCTGCAACGGAAAATTACACGGCAGATGCAGCGTCAAATTACGTCGTTGAAAAGCTTGACAGAGGTATCTCGGCTGTAAATACCGGTTCGGGAATGCTTGTTACATGGCGTTATCTGGCAAATGATGATGCCAATGCAGTTTTTAAGCTTTACCGTGACGATACTCTTATCTACACAAGTGAGGCAGAAAAAGCAACCTGCTATCTTGACGCATCAGGTTCGGCAGGATCGGTTTACAGAGTTGATACCGTTGTCGGCGGAGCGGTTACATCTTCTGAAAAATGTTCTATGATTTCGGGTAACAGCTATTTTGATGTACCTCTTGATCTTCCGACAAGTTCAAACTGTACTTACAGCCCTAACGACTGCTCACTTGGTGACGTTGATGCAGATGGTGAATATGAACTTTTTGTAAAGTGGGATCCTTCAAACTCAAAGGATAACTCGCAGAGCGGTAAGACAGACAAGGTTTACATAGACTGTTACAAGCTTGACGGAACTAAGCTCTGGAGAATTGATCTCGGTTACAATATCCGTGCAGGTGCTCATTATACACAGTTTTTCGTTGGCGACTTTGACCTTGACGGCAGAGCAGAAATGACTTGTAAAACAGCTGATGGTACAGTTGACGGACAGGGCAATGTAATAGGTGACGCTTCTGCAAATTATCGTAATTCAAGCGGTTTTATCATTACAGGCCCTGAATACTACACACTCTTTGACGGTCTTACAGGTGCTGCTCTTGATACGATTGATTATGAAGTCGGCAGAGGAACTACAACAGCATGGGGTAAGAGCAATGACAAGACAAACAGAGTTGACAGATTCTGGGGCTGTGTTGCCTATCTTGACGGCGTTACACCAAGCATTGTAACCGGTCGTGGATATTACGGAAGAATGACGGCAACAGCATACAAGGTTGAAAATAAGAAACTTCAGAAGCTCTGGCTGTTCGATACAGGTACAAGTTCAAGTACTCTTGGATATGGCGACGGCAACCATAACAGCATGCCTGCCGATGTTGATGGTGACGGCAGACAGGAGATTATTACAGGTTCAACATGTATTGATGATGACGGTACACTCCTCTGGGGTCTTAACAAGGGACATGGTGACGCTATGCATGTAGGCGATCTTGATCCTGATAATAACGGTCTTGAAGCATGGATTTGTCATGAAGATAAGCCTTACGGCGTAAGTCTTGTTGACTGTGACACAGGAAAAATCCTTTTCCATAATGATGGTGCAGGCGATACCGGACGTTGCTGCGGTGATAATGTATGGGCAGGAAATCCGGGTGCTGAACTCTGGGGTAACAAGGAATCTGACGGTTCGACACCTGTTAAGGATACAGATGGAAATACACTTTCATGTAATCGTCCTGCGATTAACTTCCTTTCATACTGGGACGGAGATCTTGAACGTGAAATTTTAGACGGCTATACAGATTCACCTGCCACAATAAAGAAAATGAATGAAAAAGGAAAGCTTGAACAGCTTCTTTCAACAGACGGTTACTACACATGTAATACAACAAAGGGTACACCATGTCTGTCAGCAGATATTTTCGGTGACTGGCGTGAAGAACTCGTTGTAAGAGCGGCAGACGGCAAATCAGTAAGAATTTATGCTACAACATATGAAACGGATTATCGTATCACAACTCTTATGCATGATCCACAGTACAGAAATCAGGTTGCGGCACAGAATGTTGCATACAATCAGCCTCCTCACGCAAGTTTCTATCTGGGTTCTGATGAACAGCTCCCTGAAAAGGTTGCAGTTACTGTAAATACAGATGCAAAGCCGGTTGTTGTTACAACTCCTGCGACTCTTTCTGAAGGTGCCGTTTATAAAATCAAGAACAAGAACAGCGGTATGTATCTGAGTGTTGACGGTGATGCGGCAAATGGTGCAAATATTGTACAGAGTGCAGATGGTGATTCAAGAGGAAGTCTCTGGAGAGCAGTTTCAGCATCAGGCGGATACTATTATATGTATTCTACACTCGGTGACGGCGTTTCATTCTGTCTTGATCTTACAGCAGGAAAGACTGACAACGGAACAAATATTGAGCTTTATAAGTCAAACAATAAAGAGCCACAGCAGTTTATGTTCGTTAAAAATGCAGATGGTGATGCCTATACAATCAGACCTAAAAAGGCTTACAGCACATCAGGTCTTGGTGTAGAGAGCATGTCAACTGCTGAGGGTGGTAACGTTCTTTTATGGGAACTTAACGGTACTGCCGATCAGGAATGGATTCTTGAAACAACACTTCATCCGGGTACTGTAATGGATACGTCAAAGGCGTATATGTTCAAAAACACAAACAGCGGTCTTTATATGGAAGTTGACAGTGGCGCAGCGGCTGATAATACAAATGTTCAGCAGTGGGGTGCAGATGGACTGTCAAAGCATAATTCATGGTATCTTAAAGAAGCCGCTTACGGTTATTACTACATTGTTTCAGGCGTAGGCGATGGAAATACATATTACCTCAATATTTCAGATGGTAATGCCGAAATTCTCAAGGATAACGGAACAACTTCACACTACTTCAAATTTGTGAAAAATACCGACGGAACATACAATATTCTTACACGAGCTTCAAAAGATTTATCGGCACTCGGAGTTGAAAGTGCATCAACAGCAAGCGGTGCAAATGTTCTTCAGTGGAAACTGAACGGCTCAGCCGATCAGAAATGGATTGCAGAAACATTTGAGATTACAACTGTTACAACAACAACGACTACAACCACTACCACAACAACTACAACAATTACTACAACTATGCCGATCGAAACAACAACGGAAACAACTTCTGCTACAACTAAAGAAACTATAGCTGAAACAACAACACCAAAGCCAACAGAAGCTCCGTCAGAACCGACAATGATGGGAGATGTTAATCTTGACAATGTAATTGGAACAGCTGACATGGTTGTGCTTTCAAAGTTTACAACAAATGCTGATCTTTACCCACTCGCAAATTCTACAGCTGCTGCAAATGCAGATGTTACACATGACGGCATAGTTGACTCAACTGATATTCTTAAGCTTATTGAGTACCTGCTCAAGACAATTACAGCTGATGATCTTAATAAATAATCTGTAAAAAATGAAGGACACCATAAGGTGTCCTTCCTGCTTGTCGAAAAAGTCATTATTTCAAAAAAAATCTGATAAATTCATTGTATACTGTAGGGGCTGATGCCCACATCAGCCCGTTAATTCCGTTGTTTGCGAGTCGATGTAGGCGACCGAAGGAAGT
>JAFQBO010000268.1 GCA_017416665.1 Oscillospiraceae bacterium | reverse complement strand
TGTGCTGTAGCACCTATGTGGTCGAAGTGACCGTGTGTGAGCAGGATCTTTTTAAGTGTAAGTCCGTTGTCCTGCAAAAATTTCTTTAACTTTTCAAAGTCACCGCCTGCATCAACAGCAACAGCATTTTTGTTTTCGGTTTCTATAATATAGCAGTTGGCATAAAGCTGCCCGACAGGTATTTGTGTTATTTTCATTTTAATCAATCCTTTTTGTTTTTAAGTGTATTATGTGCTGAAAAGGTAAATTATACTCTTGCTCTTTCAACAGAAATTACACCCTTGATTCTTCTGAGACGCTCAAGAAGATTTTTAAGCTGATCTGTACCGGCAATGGTAATTGTTGCCTCAAAAAGAGCATTTCCGTTTTTGAGATTACGTGATGAGGAGTGAACAATAGGAATTCTGGCTTCCATCAGTACACCCGAAATATCAAATACAAGTCCGACTCTGTCTGTTGCAATAACTTCGATACTTGTCTGAAGTTTTCTCTGTTCTGTATCTGTCCACTGAACGTCCATCCATCTTGCAAGCTCTTCAGGATTGTTACGGCGTACAGCGGCTTTGTAGTTGGTACAGCTTGTTGTGTGAACTGAAATACCGTGTCCTCTTGTGATAAAACCTACGATTTCATCACCCGGAAGCGGATTACAGCACTGTGAGAACTTAACTGTACAGTCGTCAATTTTGTCAAGAACAATACCGCTTGTCGGCTTAATTACAGGTCTGATAACAGCTGTTTCCTGTTCTTCTTCCTGCTCCTGATAATTTTTTACATACTTGTCTTTAAGACGTGCAATGATTTTTGAAAGCAGTACGCCGCCGTAACCGATTGAGGCATAGAAGTCATCAAGAGTATTGCAGTTGTGTCTTTTGAGGTCATCTGCGAGAAATTCTCCAAGCTTGTCATCAGGTATTCTGATTCTGAAATGTTTGAACGACTTTTCAAGCTCTGCTTTACCTGTAACAATATTTTCTTCACGGCATTCCTTTTTGAACCATGAACGGATTTTCGATTTCGCTTCATTTGTTTTTGCAATACCCAGCCATGATCTGTTAGGACCTTTGTCAGGTTCATTGCTTGTAATGATTTCACAGATTTCACCTGTTTTAAGCTTATAGTCAAGCGGTACAAGTTTACCGTCAATCTTCGCACCGACTGTCTTATGTCCTATCTGGGTATGAATTCTGTAGGCGTAGTCAATGATTGTTGAATCAACAGGAAGTGAAATGGAATCGCCCTTAGGAGTCATAACGGTTATGTCCTCAGGTGCAAGGTCGTTTTTGATGATACGCACAATTTCTTCTACGTCATCAGAGGTCTGCTGTGCCTCAATAACCTGTCTTATCCATGCAAGACGCTGATCAAGTTTGTCGGACTTCTGCTGTGAATTGCCTTCCTTGTACTTCCAGTGTGCTGCGATACCGTATTCAGCTGTTGCGTGCATTTCCCATGTTCTTATCTGAATTTCAAAAGGAATACCTTCCTTGCCCAGAACAGTTGTGTGGAGTGACTGATACATATTTGCCTTAGGAGTCGAAATATAGTCCTTGAATCTGTTCGGAATAGGACGGAACATATCGTGAACAAGCCCTAAAACGTTATAACATTCGCCAACGTTCGAAACAATAATTCTTACGGCGTATTTGTCATAAATTTCTTCAATGGTTTTATGACTTACAAACATTTTTTTGTAAATGCTGTAAATACTCTTTACTCTGCCGTCAATCTGAGGTGTTTCGGCAAAATCCTGATCACGGAAACGTGATGCAATGGTTTCCTTTATTGACGTGATGAATTCTTCACGTTCATTCTTCTTGAGTTCAAGAATATGTTCGATTTCCGAATATGCAAACGGGTCAAGATAGTGGAAAGCAAGATCCTCAAGCTCCTCCTTGATGCCTCTCATACCGAGACGATGGGCAATCGGAGCATAGATGTTCATTGTTTCATGTGCTGTATTTCTCTGCTTTACACCCGGACGGAATTTGAGTGTTCTCATGTTGTGAAGTCTGTCGGCAAGCTTTATGATGATAACTCTTATGTCCTGCGACATGGCAAGAAGCATTTTTCTTACGTTGTCTGCCTGCTGTTCTTCACGGTTGAAAATAGGCACTTTGTTGAGCTTTGTAACGCCATCAACAAGCATTGCAACGTCCTGCCCGAAAAGTCTTTTTACTTCATCGAGTGTTACAGGTGTGTCTTCTACAACGTCGTGCAGCATGGCACTGCATATTGTGTCGGTGTCCATGCCAAGCTCCAGCAGAATGTATGCCACCGCAAGAGGATGAATGATATACGGCTGACCGGAGGAACGTGTCTGTCCTTCATGAGCCTTTGCGGCAAATTCGTAGGAGGCAATAATTTTGCTCAGATCGTATTGCTTGTCGTCGGCAAGTATTTTCTGAATTATCATGTCTATTGTGTATTCTTCAGTCATAGCTTTCATCTCCTTATAGTCTGTTTCTGAGACTTTTTAAAATTTGCGAATTGTCAATATCTGCTTTGACAGGATTTTCTACTGCTGTTATTTCATTTGAAAAATGGTTTATATTTATAAGTCCGAGTTCATTGAAAATGTCAACGCATAAATTCAGTTTACAGTAGTTCATGGATTCCGACGCTACTGACATATAAAGCGTTTCCATACTGCATTTTCCCGATGATATGGCTTTGTATACAGGTATAAGTTCATTTCTGTCGGGGCATATTTTTTTATAATATGCATCGGGAAGTTGTTCGTTTCTTCTGAATTTTTCATAAGCGTCCCTTGCGGCAAAGAACTTTGACTGCTGCATACCGCTTTTACGGTAATCCTTTACAATGACGCTTATACTTTTGCGGTCATTGTATACCCGTGTTTCGAGAGTTGCCATGAAATTGACTTTGTCACCGTTTTTTAGCTGAACCTCATCAGGCGAATGTCTGAACAGGAGCATATCAAGATATATATTGCCGTATTTTACTTTGAGTTTTGTATGTAATCCGTTTGAAAGCGG
>JAFQBO010000267.1 GCA_017416665.1 Oscillospiraceae bacterium | reverse complement strand
TGTGAATGATATTCTGGAAACTGCAAATCATTTTAAGTGCATTGACTTTGTACTTGATACCGTTTACGAACCTATTACGGAAATGTATATAAAGCAGCTGCATAAACTACTGAAGAACGGATTGCTTGAAAATGACTATGATGATGTTGTGATCGGTGAATATAAGAAATATCCGAACGAGGTTGGACAAATCAAAACAGTTCATCCTGAAGAAGTGGCTGTTCATATGGAAAAACTTATTTCTGAATTTTCGTCAAAACGAGAAACTGACCTGTATGATGTCGCAGAGTTTCATACTGAGTTTGAAAAGATACACCCTTTCTATGACGGAAATGGAAGAATCGGCAGACTGATTATCCTCAAAATGTGTCTTGCAAATGATATTGTTCCTTTCTTCATAAGCGATGAGTGTAAAATGTTCTACTACAAAGGACTGAAGGAATGGCAGGTGGATAACAATCCTGAACGTCTGCTTGATGTTTTTCTTTCTATGCAGGATGATACGAAGTGTATTCTTGACTATTTTGAAATTGAATATGATAAAACAGATATTTATGCACGGGATTTGATTCAGAAACACACTCAATTATAATGATCAATACAAGGAGCAGTTATAATGTCAATATTTTCAAAACCAACATATAAGGAGGTATCCCTCCCGTTTATACACGATTGCTATGAAGATTGCTATAAAGAAAATCTTGAAGTCGGCTGTATTGATATTGAAGCTTACGGAATAATTGATGGTGAGCAGAAATATCTGTATTCATCACACTTTTTAAAGGATATCAGAATGTATGATAATGGTGATTATGATGAGATGATAGAAGCACTTAAAGATACTCATGGTAAAAAGGTAACTGTTCGTTTGAAATACAGAAAAAATCGCCTTGTAGGATTTAAACTTCTTATTGAAAGTCTTGCTGAAGCTATGGGAGATGAGCGTTTTCTTGCACTTGATGGTGCTGCCGGATGGGGTATTAATAACATATCATGCAGAGAAAAACGAAATAGATAAATTTTTAATGCATTCCTCATAAATCTGTAAATCTCCAGCCGTTACAGTGCTTTCGGACATTAGAGCGTGTTCACATTAAAACCAAACACGCATATTTTTGCAAATTTCGTCAACTTCTGCGTTGAAAATTCTTGCAATACGCTAGTATTCCTGCAAATTTTCGCCTTGAATTTGAAGAAATTATGCTTAAAAATCTGCATATTTATTTTATGTGAATACGCTCTAGTCTGATTCGCTGTACGGCTGTATTAACAGGATTTAAGAGATACATGAGATACATAAGATATAGTGTAATTCGAACATATAGCCAATAAAAAGGAGAGATACTATGCTGACAACAGAAAGACTTTTGCTGAGACCCTGGAATGAGAGTGACGCAGAAAGCCTGTATAAATACGCAAGCTGTCCTGATGTAGGACCGATTGCAGGTTGGCCGCCACATAAAAGTTTGTCGGAAAGCCTGGAGGTTATACGAAATGTTTTAAACGGCAGGGAATGTTATGCTGTTTGTCTGAGGTCGGACAATATTGCAATCGGAGCTGTTGAATTAAGGCTTAACGGACATACCGACATGACAGAACGTGATGATGAATGTGAGCTTGGTTACTGGATAGGTAAGCCGTTCTGGGGACAGGGGCTGATGCCTGAAGCCGCAAAGGCTTTAATAGATCATGCCTTTAATAATCTTGGCATGAAAACTATATGGTGCGGTTATTATGACGGCAATACAAAATCAAGACGTGTGCAGGAGAAATTAGGATTTGAATATCACCATACCTGTAATGATGTTGATGTACCTTTAATGCATGAGGTGAGAGTCGGGCATACAAGCTGTCTGACGTATGAAAACTGGTATAAGCGTCAAAGGTAGGATTTAATGAATATGAATACGATGTGATTTACTTTTAAGCTTATCCGCCAAAATAAGATCAGCCAGTCCTCAAAAGGTCTGGCTTTCTGTTTAAGAGTTGCTTGAATGAAATCATTGTGCAGTAAACTTTCTGTTACAGCTTACTTTGCTTGATATGGATGTAACGTAACGTTGCTTCCTATCGTTGCACACGATAGTACTTATCATAGCACTATAATTATATATAACTGAAATTTTCTGTTTTTTCATAAATCGAATGAAGCTTACATGTTTCAGTACATTTTGTTAATTCTGAGGAGATTCATACCTTCTAAAAAATAACAGGCGGTACTTATGAGATTAGTACCGCCACTATTTATTCAGATGTCTTGTTTATAATGCTGTCGGGAAACAGAGAAGCATTTATCAAATCTGCTGCTGTTACATCCAACGCATCTGCAATATCATACAGTGATTCCAGAGAAAAACTGCATGCTGTATTCGGAGCTTCTATGACACTAAGCAAGGAACGGCTGATGTTTGCTTTTTCAGCAAGTTTTTCCTGGGACAGACCTCTTAATCTTCTGAGTGATGAAATTGCAATACCAAGCTGAATAAATCTGTCACGATTTTTAAAAGCTACTTCTTTTCTCATGCATAAAACCTCCACTGTTAAATACTGTATCTATTATAGCCTTTTTCAGATAATGTATCAGTATTAAAAGAAAAGCACTTGACTAACATATAAGACAATGTTATAATTTAGGTGACATTTTGTCCTATAAGTTATAATTATGTATACTTTCTGAAACAAAAGCCAAAACTGATTTATTACAGTTTTGGCTGAATTTATATACAGATGTACATAATTAGACACATCCGATGGGATATACTAAAAGAAAAAGCTTTTCAGGAGGATATATCATGAAAACAACAAAATTATTATCGGCTTTAGTCCTGTCAGTTTCTGTATTTTTTTCAGGATGTTCTGACACAGAAAATCACAGTTCTGAACAAAGTGAAATTATTAAGACCGAAACAACTGCTGTAACTACCTTAAAGAAAGAGGAAAGCAGATTAACATCAGGGACAGCCATTGATAATTCGGAAGAAACTGAACAAAGCATGGAATTGTTTACAGAAAATCTGACAGTTCATTTTATTGATGTAGGACAGGGCGACTGTACTTTTATAGAATTACCTAATGGTGAAACTATGCTTATTGATGCGGGTGAAACGGATCAGGGTGATAAGGTTACAACATATATAAACAGTCAGGGATATGATGAGATTGATTACACTGTTGCGACTCATGCTCACAGTGACCATATAGGTGGTATGCCTGAAGTTCTCAGAACTCTTGAGGCAGATGACTTTTATATGACATCAGCAATTGCAACTACAAATATTTATGAAGAGATGCTGAATGTTTTAAAAAGCACTGATACCGATGTTCACAGCGTTATGGCAGGTGATGTTATCCTTGATGAAAATAATCTGCTTGTTGAAGTTGTTGCACCTGTGGTAATTGATGAGAAGGAACAGAATAACAATTCTGTGGTTATAAAGCTTACTTATGAAAATAGTAGTTTTTTGTTTACAGGAGATGCTGAGGAGGATGAGGAAAATGACATAACGCATGATATCGATTGTGATGTTTTAAAGGTTGGGCATCATGGTTCGGATACTTCATCTTCTGTGAACTTTCTTGATAAAGTGAATCCGTCTTATGCAGTTATAAGTTGTGGAATGAATAATTCATACGGACACCCGACAGATGAACTTCTGAAACGTTTGTATGACAGGAATATCAATGTATACAGAACAGATTTGCAGGGGACGGTTATATTTACTTCCAACGGAAATGATGTCTCAATAAATACTAATCCTGTTGAACATATTTCGGACACATCTCAGATAACGGAGAATCTGAAAGAAAATTCTGTGACTTATGTTCTGAACACAAATACAATGAAAATTCATTATGCTGATTGTTCATCTGTGGACCAAATGAAAGAAGTTAATAAAGAATTTACAAGTGATTATGAGCAGGCAATAGCAGATGGTTATACGCCTTGTGGAATATGTAAACCATAAATATCAGGAATAGCTGATTTCGTTTTCAAGGCGGAGTCAGCTTTGTTTTAATCTGGTGCATTAACTGAATAGGTCGTATATCAAGTGCATTCGTATCAAGAATACTGCACATTATCCGGTATATTAAAGTTAAAGCTGTTAAAGAAATCAACTGCATACATCAATATATATTATAGATGGAGATTTGTTAAAGTCTGATACTGAGTCTGGTTTGTTACACGCTTTTTTGATCAGAGGATATTGAACATTTGAAGGGAATGTGGTATAATGTAGGAAATCGTACAGAAAGATAAATAGAAATTTAATACAATATAAATGTTAACTAAATTAAATGAGTATTTTGACTTGTACACAACATCATAGAATCAGGAGAGAAAAATGGCATTTGAATTTAAACTTTCAACCGACGAAATCAGAAAAAAGATGTTTAATTTTATAAAACCGATTTATAAAAATACATGGGATTTAGATGTAGACTATATCAACTGGAATTATGGTGTCTATGATAACGAAAGTGGTTTTTTCATTACTTATGCAAATTCCGTAAAAGGCGATGACAGATATGTTTTGATTAATGGGAACAGCGATGTTTTTTATGTTGTTGCTGTCAGATATCAACATAAATTTATTGAAATTCCCGAAGAACTCAAGCATCATAGTGAGATTATAAAGGACGGCATAAAGCTGTATAATAATGAAAAAAATGTAAAAACATTTAAGAGCAGTTTTTCGGATGAACAGGAAAAACACCTTAATGAAATCACCGAAAATATGAAAGATAAATGTAAACCGGGTATTGATATAAATTGCTATGAAGATGCTGAAAAAATATTTGTTCAGAATGACGGAAATTATCATTATATCAGTAAAATGTATAATAAAAATACTCTTGAATGTTTCAATAAATATTTATCCGAAGAAAAAATGTGTAGATTAAGAGGTGAAAATTACAAAAAAATTCTTTCAAAAATTTCTCAATATGGCGATACTCTCAGCAAGGAAGATTACACGCAGATTTCAAAGGATTTCCAAAATTTAAATCGTTGGTTTACTCATATTACAGACGATATGTATGTGGATATGACTTTTGAAGCAATAAAAAAAGCTTATTTTTGTGGTGTGATTAGTTGTGGATATGTGGATTTTATTGAAAAATATATGAAAAACTGCATTAAGTTTTTCACTGATAAAATTCAGCATCTCCGTCCGCTTCTTGACTTTATCAATGAAAATATGAAAGACAAAAATTTCAAGGGTCTTGAATTTTACAAGAAAGAACTTGATAAGCTTATATATAACAGAATTCAAGGATTTGACTTTACTTTTACAACAGACGAAATACGAGAGAAAATATTTGATTTTTTGAAACCCGAATATAAGTCCAAAAATGATTTGGATGTATCCAATATAAACTGGACAACGGGCGTTTACGATAAGGAAAGCGGAATTTTCTTAACCCAGATTTATTATGTTTCCGATGGTATAGCAAGATGTGGAATTAATTATCACAGTTATATTGTAATTACCGATAATGGTCATATATTTAAAGCTATCAACAATGACGAATACGAAAAGAAAACATATGATTTCAGAATACCTGAGCAGTATAGAGCACTTACGGATAAGATAAAGGAAGGAATAGCCTTTTATGATGAGTTCAGTTATGACTATAAAAAGAGTCTTAGTGAGGGTATAACCGAAAAAATTAAAGCTATAAACGAGATAATGTATGACAGATGTCATAAAAATTTTCCTATAAACTGCGAAGAAGATGCACGCAAACTTTTTGAACTTGTAAATTGCAGTGTTTATACTATTACAGGAATTTACAATAAGAAAACAATAAGCAGTTTCAATGAATTTGCAGACGATGATAAGGTTTTGATGTGGCGTGGCGATAAGCACTTAGAACTTTTAAAAGAAGTCACAAATCATTTTACTGAAAATGAAAAACGTTGTCAATATTTTAAAAATGCCTGTTTTCTTTTCAGATGTGGTGTTAACACTACATATGATGAACAGTTTTTTAAAGCAGTTTCCTGTATGTATGATAAACAGCTTATGGGATATTTTGATGAAGATTCTCTTAAAAGATATATTAATACATATGCTGAAATATATCCCGACCAGCTCGAAAATATTGCTCCGTTAATTAAACTCATTGATTCTCATACAAAGGATAGATATTTGAAAGATTCTATAGAGAAAGTCAAAAAAATACTTGATAAAAGACAATAAAAAATCCAATTTGCCAAATAATTCAATATGTACTGCCGTATTCAGAAAATTTTTGAGTATGGCTTTTTTTTCGATTGCTTTCATCGGCAGTATTATCGGTCATATTTAATGGGTTTGGGTTACGCTAAGTTTTTTGCATTTGTCTATGCTGACGATTTTGGAAAAAAGGGGAGTGTATGACATAAGAAGTTCAGCCTGTAATACCACAGCTTCAGCAGATGATTATTCCACAGGTAATAAATGAAATTTTTTTCAATTCACCCCTTGTAAATG
>JAFQBO010000266.1 GCA_017416665.1 Oscillospiraceae bacterium | reverse complement strand
TATCAGAAAACTGCCATAGAAAGTTTTGTATCGGTTTTACTTTTGATTTTTTCTTTTTTGATTAAACTTTTTTCTATTCGAAGAAAAGAAAAAAGTTTATGCATTCTTTTGTTACTTTTCTTGTGCAAGCAAGAAAAGTAAATAATATGAAGGAACGTTAAATATAAATTTACCTTACAATAAACCATCGTGCAGTAAAATATAATTATGCTTAAAGTATGCCCGATATTGTACCCCAAGGGCACTTCCTTCGGGCGTCCAGTCGGGACACCGACAAATAAAAACTTAATTCAATAAAACCGCATTCGGTCACATATATCATGAATATTAAATTATATTTATGTTTTATTATGCCTGAAAATATCCTGCATTTTTTCAAAAAAAGAACAGAATAACACTTGTTTTTTTGTCGGATTTATGCTAAAATTATAGTTATACAATTTTGAAAGGAGACGGGAAGTCTTGAGTAAAATCGGATTTATCGGTGCCGGAAATATGGGCGGTGCCATCATGAAAGGGATTGCAAAAAGCGATATGGGAGGAAATACCGAAATATACGCTTTTGATATGGATAAAGAAAAAGTTGACATGCTTTCAGAATTCGGGGTAAAATATTCTGAAAGTGCAAACGAAATCTGTGATGTATGTGACATTGTGTTTCTTGCCGTAAAACCACAGGTTTTTGAAGATGTTCTGATTTCATTCAGAGAACATACAAAGGAAGATACTGTTTTTGTGTCCATTGCCGCAGGTATTACAGCTGAATTTATCAGAAAAACACTCGGAAACGACAAAATAAAAGTTGTTCTTGTAATGCCTAACACACCACTTCTCCTTGGTGAGGGTGCAACGGCAATCGGTCAGTCGGAAAGTGTGCCTGCTGACAAGTTTAAGCTTGTATGTGATATTTTTGCACAGTGCGGAAAGGCTGTTGTCGTGCCTGAAAGTAAAATGAAAGAGGTAATTGCCTTAAACGGAAGCAGTCCTGCTTTTATTTACCTTTATGCAAAAGGCTTTATCGATTACGGTAAAAGCGTAGGTTTTGACGAAGAAACTTCAAAGGAACTTTTTGCACAGTCACTCATCGGTTCAGCTAAAATGATTACAGATTCAGGCTACAGCATTGACGAACTTATCAAAATGGTATCATCACCCGGTGGTACAACTCTTGCAGGTCTTGACAAGCTCTATGAAGGCAAGCTCACTGAAATAGCAGACAATGCATGTCAGGCTTGCACAAAAAGAGCTTACGAGCTTTCAAAATAGTCATAAATCATAAAGATACAGCATATCTTTTTTAAAAAGGCATTTTGCCATTGTAAAAAAGGAATGATGTATATGAAATTTTCAGACAGTAAGGTTTATTGCGTTTCACAAAGAAAGTGTGCTGCTCCGGCAGTGTTTCTTCTGCTGGTGTTCGGCGGCATTGTCGCAGGAACGGCTTTTATCTGTACGGCAGACGATCCTGACTTTTTTTATCGTCTGCTTTTTACGCACAATATCTACAAGACAAAAACAGATTTGTCCTTTATTAATCTGTTTCTGAGAAATCTGCTGCCTGTCCTGTTTATACTTGCAGTGCAGTTTTTTGCAGGATATTTTGCGTTCGGACAGGTTATTGCGTATTTTACAGCTGTTTACCGTGGCATAGTGTCGGGAATATCGGCATCGTTTGTTTACATACTGCTTGGAGGAAAAGGCTTTTTTGCCATACTTCTTACAGTTGTTCCATTTGCGGTGACATCTGCGGCTGTCATAATTCTTGGTGCAAGGGAATCTGTACGACAGTCACGGCAGGTTGCGGAGTTTTCATTTTTCGGTAATAATGAAAGCAATCCGCCTGATATGAAGCTTTATCTGATAAAATTTGCTGTGCTTGTACTTTTTGCAGTGGCATTGTCACTGGTGGACAGTCTTATTGCATACTTTCCGGGAGGAGTATTTTTTACTGTCTGATATAAAGGAGTAAAAAAACAATAATGGGTTTATTTAACAAACAAAATAAAACAGGTTCGGGTATCGAAAAAAATGCACCCGAAAAAAACAGAATAGTTCTCTATTTTGAAATACTTATTAGAAAGTTCTGGAAGCTTCTGGAGGTAAATCTTCTGTATACCGTATTTTTGATTCCGCTTGTACTTGTTTTTTATGCACTCGCATATATGAACAGTCTGACATCAAAGCTTGCTGTTGCAGGTGTTTCACTGGTGGTTTTTGTCCTTGTTTTCGGGCCTGCTACAGCGGCAGTCTTCAAAATAATGCGTAATTACGCTATTGAAAAACATGCATTTATCCTGACAGACTTTAAAAAGGCGTTTACCGAGAATTACAAAAAATCACTTGTAATGGGTATTATTGATATTGTGATTATATTTTCTGTTTATGCCGCAATTAAGGTTTATCCGAATATGGCACAGGTTCAGGACAGCTATCTTATGTATGTTCCGATGGTGCTGAGTATAAGTCTTGGAATAGGCGTTGTATTTATAAGTTTTTACAGCTATCTGCTGATCGTTGCAACAGATGTTTCGTTTAAAAATGTAATCAGAAATTCAATCGTTCTGACTGTTCTTGCAATAAAGAAAAATCTTATTTCATTTGTTGTAACTATTGTTCTTTCGGCGATTTTTGCTGTTCTGACAATTTACAACCTCTACACTATAATTGCACTTCCGTTTGTTCCAGCGGCAATTATTATGTTTACAATTACGTTTAACTCGTATCCGATTATTCAGAAGTATGTTATCAATCCGTACTACGAACAGAAAGGCGAAGTCAATCCAGAACTGTCCGACGGTATAACTGATGAAGATGAGGTTCTTTTTGAGGATATGGGCGGTATGG
>JAFQBO010000265.1 GCA_017416665.1 Oscillospiraceae bacterium | reverse complement strand
GGCGGCAAGGGCGGCGGACGTCCTGACAGTGCTATGGCAGGTATCGGCAAAAACTACATGATTGACGAGGCTCTTAATTCACTTGAAAGCATCGTGGGTGATTTTGTAAAGTAAAAAGACAGTGTGCAACCCCTCAGTCACGCCGAAGGAGTGACAGCTCCGATTTAACAGGAGCAAAATAAGTGTTACAGAAAATGTAATTGCAGATATGCTCCTGTTAAATCGGAGCTATCAGCAAAGCTGATTGAGGGGTTGCATCTGAATTTGAATGGTGAAAGGAAAATATTATGGATTGCTTATTTTGTAAAATTATTGCAGGTGAAATTCCCAGTGCAAAAGTATATGAAGACGATATGATTTATGCATTCAAGGACATTTCTCCTATAGCACCGGTACATTATCTCATAATTCCAAAGGAACATATTACAGGTGCATCAGAAATTACAGCCGAGAATTCAAAGTATGTGGCGCACATTTTTGAAGTGGCTGCAAAAATTGCAAAGGAAGAAGGCTTTGCAGATGGTTTCAGAGTTATAACAAACTGCGGTGAAGACGCAGGACAGACAGTACATCACCTTCATTTCCATCTTCTTGCAGGAAAGCAGATGGGCTGGAGCAGTGACAGTGCGGTTTGATGAGGTGACATATGAATACATATAAATTAGAGGTTGCTGGACTCACACGAGAACTTCCGATATGTCCGCTTAATGATAAAATTGACATTGCGGCATTTATCATGTTTTCAGACGTTGAGCTTACTGTAGCAACATCAGAGGCACTCCTTAAAAAAGTACCTGAATTCGATGTCATTTTAACAGCTGAAAGTAAGGGTATCCCACTTGGCTACGAAATGGCAAGACAGAGCGGTAAAAAATACATTGTTGCAAGAAAGTCCGTAAAGCTTTATATGACAAATCCGATTGCTGTTGAGGTAAAGTCGATTACCACAGCGGCTGTACAGACACTCTATCTTTCTGAGGAAGATGCAGCAGAACTTAAAGGCAAGAGAGTTTTGATTGCCGATGACGTTATCAGTACAGGTGAATCACTTAATTCACTTGTTGCACTTGTTGAAAAAGTCGGAGGCAATTTAGTCGGAAAAGCGGCAGTACTTGCTGAAGGTGAGGCGGCTGACAGAGATGACATTATTTTCCTTGAAAAGCTTCCGCTTCTGTTTAAATAATTGAAAAGAAAAATTGTATATGTGGCATCGGCTTGGGCAACAGGTTTACTTTTTGCGTCATTTCTGCCACAGAATTACGAATTGATTATAATTCCCACTGCTATAATACTTGTTTTACTGATGAAATTTCTTTTTAAATTCAGATTAAGGGAAATAATTACAGTTATTACAATATTTGTCATGGCAGTGGGATTATATCGCATTTATGACAACTTTGTTTACAGGAAGATTATTTCCTATAATACAAAGGAAATATCGGTTGATGGAAAAATTACGGACATTTCTGAATATACAGGTGACAAGTGCAGATATACGGTCAAAGGTGAAATAAATGAAAAGCAGACAGCAACAGTAACTGTTTATGCTGATTTGTATGATTGCAGTATTAATGATCGGCTGAAATTTACAGGTATTGCAGAAATCTATGAAAATGACTATCTTTTCAATTCTCTTGATTATAACAAATCAAAAGGAATTTTTCTTACCTGCTATGAGGTAAGCTCTCTTGAAATAATTCCTGATGACAGTTTTTCGGTTACACGACTTCTTTACACTTACAAGCAGACGGTTACAGAATTTGTGAAAAGAAATCTTCCTGATACACAGGCATCTATGGTGTGCGGAATGCTTTTTGGTGATAAATCCGGTATGGATGAGGACGACAAAACTTTGTTTTATCGTATGGGCATAGGTCACATAATGGCTGTTTCTGGTCTGCATCTGGTTTTATTCTGCGGAATATTTTCGATTTTGTTTGATAAAATGAAGTTCGGACGAATTAAGAAATTTGTTTTTCTTGAAATAATAATGACTGTTTTTGCTGTAACAAGCGGACTTTCTGTATCAATACTTCGTGCGTCGCTTATGATGACGCTTATGAACCTTGCACCACTGTTTTCGAGAAAAGCCGATACGCTTAATTCTATCGGAATAGCTTTTGTAATACTTACAGCGATAAATCCTTTTGCAATAACAAATCCATCACTTGCATTGTCAATTACAAGTACATGTGCAACAGGTGCTTTTGCTCCATTTCTTACGAAAAATCTTAAAGAAGATACTTATATAAAAAAACAACTCAAACAGTTTATATATATGTTTTTACTTTCATTGGCAATTATGCCGTTTTCGGTTATGTTTTTCGGAGAAATCTCACTTGTTTCGCCGATTGCAAATATTTTTCTTACACCATTATGTATGTTGGCACTTCTGATTGCACTTATTTCTTCACTGACAGTATTTTTAAATCCTGTTTTTCTGATAAAACTCAGTGGTGTACTGTGTGAACTGGTAATGTTTGTTGTAAAACAGGTGGGTAAACTGAAATTTACAGGAATTAACTTCACTGATGAAATGAAATATATTTCGGCAGGAGTTATTCTGATTTGTCTGACTGTATTTCTTATTTTCAGAACACAAAAGTCACTGGCTGTTTCTGTTGCAGCATCTTTGGGAATATTTGTTATATCTGCCGTTTCGGGAAGAATCATGATGGCGGATAAGCTTAATATCGCACTCCTTGGTGATAAGGGTGTTGATGTGATTGTATTGTCATGTGATGAAAAAGCAGAAATCATCGATCTGTCAGGCAGAAAGAAAAATGTAAGATATGCACTGAAATTTCTTCAGCAGAACAATATAAACAGTATTGAAAGTGTTATAATAAAATCAAAGGCATATCAGGCAATGTCGTCATACAACAGTGGATTGTCACTTATTGATGTCAAATCTGTTATTATGCCGGAAGATACTTTTGTACGGAACGACATGACCGTGTGCGGAGAAAAACCGGACTTTACAGCTTTTTCGGAATTTTCAGCAGACTTAAACGATGTTGATGTACAGATAAACAATACAAGGATTTGCATACAATACGGTGAATTTGAACTGGTGTGTGACAACAGCTGTAACGATAATAAAACGATTGTTTATGCTGAGTATGGAAACGTTTTTGATCCGCCGAAAGCAAACGCCGTAATAGTACCGGAATATGAAAATGTTTACGGATTTGATAATCTTGTTACAGACAGGAATGTACATATAATTGCCGAAAAAGACGGCAGTTTTCTTATAGGAGGTCTTTGAGATGTCGGTTATAAATTCAGCAGAGCTTTTAAAAATGATAAAATCAGGTGAGCTTTCAAATGTTTATTATATTTATGGAAAAGATGTAATGACAGTCGAAAACGCATCAAAAGTTATACTGAAAAAAGCACTCGGCAAGGACTGGAAAAATGATTACACAAAAACAGATGGTAAAAGTCTGGATGTAAGCAGTCTGCTTGATGACATAGAGATTTGTCCTATGTTTTCGGATTACAACGCCATACTTATAAACGACCTCAATGCAGAGGAGCTTTCTGCCGATAAGCTCTCACAGCTTACAGAGGCGATTGAAAATATTCCGTCTTTTACACTTCTGATTTTTAATATCACAGGTTTTGATCCGCTTAACGGAAAAAAGTCAATGAGCGGTAAAAACAAAAAGCTTGCTGACTGTATAGCAAAGCATGGTACAGTATGTGAGTGTGGTCTTAAAACACAGCAGCAGCTTGTAAAAATGATTACAGACAGTGCCGTAAAGCAGGGATGTTCAATATCAGCAAGAAATGCACAGATGCTCTCGGAATACTGTCTTATGGATTCGATGCAGATTACAAATGAACTTTTAACGCTCTGTTCCTACAGAGAAGGGCAGGAGATACGTGCAGAGGATATTGAAACTCTCGTTTCAGGTCAGATTGAAACTGATTCATTCAAGCTTGCAAAGGCTGTTGTTTCACTCAATTCCTCGCAGGCATTCTTTCTGCTGGATAATCTGCTTAACAAACGAAATGAACCTGTTGCCGTGCTTTCAGCGATCTCAATGTCGTTTCTGGATTTGTACAGGGCAAGAACAGCCATGACCGTAAACAAACATGTCAATGACATCGTGACGGACTTTAAGTATAAGGGCAGGGAATTCGTTGTAAACAATGCATACAGGGACTGCCGACGCATTTCCCTTGAAAACCTCCGTAAGTGTATCTGTACTCTGAGGGACACAGACAGAAAGCTTAAATCCTCTCCCGCAGCTACACACAGAATTGTACTTGAAAAGGCACTTACAGAAATGATCATGGCAGCAAGAGGGTGATTAAATGATAAAATTAAGTCAGGCAGTTGTTGTTGAGGGAAAATATGACAAGATAACTCTTTCATCAATTATTGATGCTGTTATAATCGTAACCAATGGTTTTGGTATATTCAAGGACAAGGAAAAGCTTGAACTTATAAAATTTTATGCTGAAACTACAGGTATTCTGATTATGACCGATTCGGACAGAGCAGGCTTTATTATAAGAAATCATATAAAGGGTACTGTCAGAAATGGTAAAATAAAAAATGTATATATTCCCGATATTATGGGAAAAGAAAAGAGAAAAATAAAACCATCGGCTGAGGGTAAACTCGGCGTTGAGGGTATGAACAAAGAAATTATACTTAAAGCACTGGAAAAAGCAGGTGTGACCGCTGATGAAACGGTGAAAGATCCGGACAGTCGTATTACAAAAACCGACTTGTTTGAGCTTGGGCTTTCAGGCGGAAAGGACAGCAGTACTCTCCGACGAAAACTGCTTACATATTTAAAACTTCCGTCACTACTGTCTGCAAATTCCATGCTTGAGGTTTTAAATACTATGATGGAAAGAAAAAAACTTTTTAAAATTATGGAGGAACAGTTTAAAGGGGGACAATAATGGTTTTTTCAAGCGTAATGTTTATGTACTTTTTTCTTCCGTGTGTACTGCTTTTGTATTACGTTTCACCAAAAAAATTCAAAAACCTTGTAATTCTTGCGTCAGGACTTTTTTTCTACGCATGGGGTGAACCTGTCTATGTGTTTTTAATGCTCTTTACAACATTTGTGGACTACATGGCAGGGCTTTTCATTCATAAATATGATAAACAGCCGAAAAAACGAACCTACGCTCTTTTAGGTTCGCTGATAATAAATCTTGGAATACTTTTTGTGTTCAAATACAGTGGTTTCGTGGCAGATATTTTCGGTATAGATATTGAAACACTTCCTTTGCCGATAGGTATTTCCTTTTATACGTTCCAGAGCATTTCATATACGATTGACATGTATCTTAGAAAAATAAAGGTACAGAAAAGCTTTATCAATTATGCGGCATATGTAACTCTTTTTCCACAGATTGTTGCAGGCCCTATTGTAAGATATGAGGACGTTCAGAATGAAATAAATCACCGCAAAATAAATGGTGTGCTGATTGGTGAAGGTGTCGGCATTTTCATAAAGGGACTCTTTAAAAAGCTTTTTCTTGCAAACAGCATCGGTATGCTGTGGTCGGAGGTCAAGGCTATGGATTACTCCGAAATTTCAGTTGTTACAGCCTGGCTCGGAATTCTTGCATTTACCTTTCAGATTTACTACGACTTTTCCGGCTATTCGGATATGGCTGTCGGTCTTGGAAAGATGCTTGGTTTCAATTTTCCTGAAAACTTCCGTCATCCGTATATTTCAAGAAGCATTTCAGAATTCTGGAGAAGATGGCATATTACACTCGGCTCATGGTTCAGATCATATGTCTATATACCGCTTGGTGGTAACAGAAAAGGTCTGGCAAAAACGCTTCGTAATCTGCTGATAGTGTGGGGACTTACAGGTCTCTGGCATGGTGCAAGCTGGAATTTTATCCTTTGGGGACTTTATTTTGGACTTATCATCATTATCGAAAAGCTCTTTCTTGGCAGAAAACTTAAAAGACTGCGTCCTTGGGTAGGAAATGCCTATACGTTTATTCTTGTGGTTTTCGGCTGGGTGCTATTTGATACAAACACTCTCGGAGATGCTGTAAGCTATCTGGGAGCAATGTTCGGAGCAGGATCAGGATTTTTAGATACTGTCGGAGCGTATGAGTTCAAAAATTATTTTGTACTGTTTATTCTGTGTGCTGTCGGAAGTACTGAAATTTTTGGCAGAACAGTTAAAAAGCTACAGAGATATTATGGTGTTTCAAAGATTATGTGCTACGCAACACCGATTGTACAGGCAGCTGTATTGCTTATGTGTACAGCGTATCTTGTGGATTCAACATATAATCCGTTTCTCTATTTCAGGTTTTAGGAGGGATTGCAATGCAAAGAAAACAAAAAATTTTTTCGGCTGTGGTATTCATGCTGATTATTTTTCTTATGCCATTGATCTTTCTGATTTCAGGTAAAAAGAGTTTTTCAATGGAGGAAAACAGACCGCTTGCAAAAAAGCCTGAATTTTCCTTTTCATTACTGGCAGACAAAACCTATATGAGTGATATGGACAGCTTTCTTTCGGATAATTTTCCAAACAGAACAGGCTGGGTGAAAACAAAGAAATTCTTTGACCGTATGCTTGGCAAAACCATAATAAACGGGATCTATCTTGCTGATGACATGCTTATTGAAAAACTTCCGGAGCCTGATTATGATGAAGTTGAAAAGTCAATAGATGCAGTAAACAGGTTTGCGGAATATTACGGCAATACGAAGGTTTCATTTATGCTTGTACCGACTTCAGCAGGCGTTTATCCCGATAAGCTCCCATCAGCGGCACCACAGCTCAATCAAAGGGAGTTTATCAATGAAACGGCAAGCAGACTGAATTCAGATGTAAGTGTTATAGATATTTATGATACGATGATTGCTGAAAGAGAAAACTATATTTATTACCGTACAGATCATCACTGGACAAGCTACGGTGCCTACTGTGCATACAGACACGCTTCGGCAAATCTCGGATATAAGGCGGCAGATTACAATAAATTCGACATCGAACATGTAAGCAGTGATTTTACGGGGACTTTTTATAACAAATGCTTTTATGATGGTGTTGAAAAAGATATTATAGATATTTACAACTACAAAAACGGGAATAACGTTACATCTGTTACTCAGAATGATGGAGCAGGCGAAACAAGCTCTGACAGTATCTACTTCAGGGAATATCTTGATGGCGGAGACAAATACTGCGTGTTCCTTGGTAACAACAAGGCGTATACCAACATTAAAACAGACTCCCTCAACAGAAAAAAGATACTTGTTATCAAAGATTCATATGCAAATGCGTTTATACCGTTTCTTGTAAACCACTATTCAGAAATTGCAGTTGTTGACCTCAGATATGTAAAAAATTCACTCAAAGAGTATATAAATCCGAATAATTACGATCAGACACTGTTCCTTTATAATGCTTCGACATTTTCAACTGATACAAATGTAAAAATGGCAGGATTTACAGAACAGTAATAAAGGAGAATTTCAATGATAATAAGAAAAGCAGAAGAACGGGATATTCCCGATATTGAAAGATTGCTTGTGCAGATTTGTACTGTTCACAGTGATGGCAGACCGGATCTTTTTAAAAATGGTGGACAGAAGTATAATTACGGGCAGATAAAAGAAATAATCAACGACATCAACAGACCGCTTTTCGTAGCGTGTGACGACGAAAAAGAGAGCGTTATCGGATATGCTATGTGTATTGTACAGAACGTTCAGAACAATACTGCACTTCATGATATGAAAACTCTTTATCTTGATGATTTGTGTGTTGATGAAACTATAAGAGGGCAGGGAATAGGTAGGAAAATATATGATTACCTGCTTGAATATGCAAAAAAAGAAGGCTTTTATAACTTTACTCTTAACGTATGGGAATGTAATGAGGGAGCAAAAAGGTTTTACCAGAACTGTGGTCTTTCTGTTCAGAAAACTACACTTGAAAAAATATTGTAAATTATAAAAAAGGAGCTGTGAAAAACAGCTCCTTTCAGTTTGTCGAAAAAGTCTGTTCTTTTTTGAAAAAAAGAACCAAAAAACTTTTAATTTCGTGCATAGCAAAATTATAATTTATAGTATACTGCACGATGGCATAATAATAAGAACTAAAAGTTTCGGTCAAGCCTTTTCAAAGGCTTGCGGGGTCG
>JAFQBO010000264.1 GCA_017416665.1 Oscillospiraceae bacterium | reverse complement strand
CCGAGAACCCTGCCCATATAATTCATAGCATACACAGCCTTGCCGTCTTTCCAGATAGCTTCTTCGCCTGCGAACTGCTCACCACCAACATATGTATCATGATAAACATAGTCGCCCTTTTCATATCTGAAATCGTGTGAGTCAAGCCTTGTGGAATCAACCTCATTCATAAATGCAGCGTAGGTGTTGACATTCGCCTCAAGACGAAATGCGATAATCTCATCTGTGTTGTTGTCGGTTGATACAGGTCTTACTGTGCATTCCTGTTCCTTGACAAGATAATCAACAGTCACATTCAGCAGATTGCTGATTTGAATCAAATTCACAATGTCAGGGTAGGTCTGCCCCGCTTCCCACTTGGCAACTGCTTGCCTTGAAACGTGAAGTCTCTCCGCGAATTCCTCTTGAGTAAAACCTTTGCTTTTTCTTAAAAGCTGTAATTTCTCAGGAAAAATCATCTTAAATCACCTCTGCATAAATAGTAACACATAAAAGCACAGACCACAATAACCCTCAGGTTGCAGTTTCGCTACTTGTGATATACAAAACTGATTTTATTATATCATATGTGAGTTTAGCATTCAATAAAAGCGACAAAAAACCTCCACAAGTTTTGAGCTTGTGGAGGGAAAATCATATTTCGATTGTGTCACCGTTTGCTTGTACTTTCTGCACCGCCAGAACTGTGTGTTTAACGAGCATCAGTTCCAACGCTGTACGTGTATCCTTTGTTTCTTTTCCTTCTGTCATAAACTCCGCTAAAGCGTTGCCCATGATGTTGTACTTCTCTCCGTGATATAATTCTTCAATCGTGATCTGTGCCATGCGATCACCTCCTGTCAGTACAACACTATACCACAAGGTTTTGAAGAAGTCCAGCGGAAATGCGAAGTTTTTTGAAAATAATCCTGAATCAATTTCACACATCTTTTTCGTTTGCTTTACACCAAGCCAGGCATAAATCTTGATTCTTACACAAAAATATGGTATAATATAATTGATAAATTACTAAGAGAAGGGCGGGTTTGCAATGTCTCAGAACCAGAAATGGCAATACGATTTAGAAGAATATATTCGTCAGGGCGAAGCAGACCGTGCAGAGAAAAGTGTTGCATGGCAGACTGCAATCGGACTGCAGGACGTTGATGGTCTGCAGACTTCGGAATACCTTCTGGAAACCGCCAAAGAACATATTGAAGGCAGAATTGACATTGCTACTGCTCAAAAGCGTATCTACAGCTATTACGAAAGCAGAAACGAACGTCTTACAACTGAACAGAATACCATGGAAGCGGATATTGTTGCTGCTCATATCGCAGAATTACTTGCGGAGAAGACATTTCAGTTTTCTCCTGCAGAGCTGCAATCCATTCACCGCAGACTTTTCACAGGCGTATTTAAATCCGCAGGACAGCTTCGCACATATAACATCACAAAAAAAGAATGGGTTTTGAATGGTGATACGGTTTATTATGCATCCTATGACAGCATCAGAGAAACGCTTGATTATGATTTCGGTCAGGAAAAGAATTTCTCCTACGCAGGTCTTGACGCATCACAATCAATCAAGCATATTGCAAAGTTTATTTCAGGTATCTGGCAGATTCATCCATTCTGTGAAGGGAATACACGTGCAACTGCTGTGTTTATGATTAAGTATCTGCAGACATTCGGATTCAAAGTGAGTAATCAGGTATTTGCAGAAAATTCATGGTACTTTCGCAATGCACTTGTCAGAGCCAACTATAATAATCTGCAGAACAATATTCATTCAACAACTGAATTTCTGGAACAGTTTATCGAGAATCTGCTGATGGGTGCAAATCATGAGCTTAAAAACCGTTGTCTGCATATTGATTATAGTGAATCTATTCAAAGTGCCAAACCACAGATTTCAAAGTGCCAAAATTGCACTTTGGAGGAATTGGCACTTCTGCGTGAAATCAGCAAGAATCCGTCTATCACACAAAAAGAACTTGCTACTGTTACCGGAATATCCGAAAGAACAATCAAGCGAAAAACAGTGGCACTTCAGGAAAAAGGACTCCTCCGACGCAAAAATGGTAAACGTAACGGTCAGTGGGAAGTTTTGATTGAAATATAAACACAGAAAACGGCGGTGCCTGTTTATAAAATGGAATAAAAAACAACGGCAGACAATGTAGAATTTTTACAAAGTCTGTCGTTTTACTTTCTCAATATGGTACGAACACATCAAGATTTTATGCCATTAAGAAAATCTGTAATCTTCTGATTGAAAATTTCGGGTTGGTCAAAAAAACAGCTATGTGATGCTTTCGGGATAATCTCTATTCGTTTTTGTGGAGCTGAAATTTCTTCAAAACATTCTGCAACCAATTCTGGATTACAAACTATTTCTTCATCACCAAAAACAAATAGCACAGGTGTTTTGTAATTCATATTGTTTCTGAAATCGTAAGCAAGCATTGTTTCATAAGATTTAGTCAGAAGGTTGTATTTGGGTATCAAAGAATTTATTGTTTCTTTGAAATTCATAAATGGTGAACCGAAGATTTGTTTAAAAGGTACTCTCTTTGCATGTCTTACAATATATTTACTACACAGTAGCGAATAGTTTCTCATACATTTCATTAAGGTCTTATCCCATGAAGGTCTTTCAGGAAAGGTATTAATTATGTGCTTTACTTTTTTTGCATCCTTACTTCCTTTTGGAATAATCTCAAGGAGCTTTTTGCAAGTAAACAATACATTTTCACGATAATTTGTAAGCTGTCCGATACTGATATAACAAAGCAAATTTTCAGGATGGCGTTTAGCGTACTCCGAGCCTATTGCACTACCCCACGAAAATCCCATAAGTATCAACTTTTCAAAATCGTAAACTGTATGGAGATAGGAGATTATCTCGTCAATATCCTTGATAAAGTCTTCGATTGTGCCTGTCTTAGCTATTTCTTTCGACTTATCTTTGTTAGCAAAATATGTTTTGCAAGTATTTCGTTGATCCCAGTTTGCAATAGTGAATTTATCTTCCCAACCGTTTTGTAGAATATGGCACATTCCTGCAACAGAGCCGCCCGGACCGCCGTGTATAAAAAGAACAAGAGGATTTTCCCTGTCAGTTCCCCTTACCTGTACATACTGCTTTATTTCGTTAATAATTGGATATTCATACAGATAAATTCCTTTTTTGTTATCGGGGTATAATATCGCATTTTTCTTTGATTTACTCATTGTTCTCTCCTCCGGGTGCTGATAATAAATATAGATTCTTAAGTTTAGCGTCAGGTGAAACTTTCTTTTTCTGATACTTATCCACAATCTTGAAAATATCGCTCATCATTGCGGAAAAATCCTTATCAGAAAGGGGTATGGCATAATTCAGCAGAAACAGCTTATCCCTGTTCACATCAGCATTTCCGTTTCTGAAATATCTGTCATATTGGTCGAGTATCTGCATAAGGCTTATGGTGACGAGTTTCAAGCTGTCCTCATCTGTTTCAGGATTTGTAATATACATCTCCTTTATAGCATAGACGTTTTCTGTCTGTCCACGCACCTTGTGAGAGTCAACAATCTCAATTGCTCCCACATCAAGCATTTTTTCAACCTTACGATATACCGTTGCTCTCGGCAGATTTGTATTTTCCGATAATATATCGGATATAGTCATTTTTTTACGCACCCTAATCATTTGTAATATGCGATTTGATACTGGGTCAGTCAGAACTTTAAGAAGTTTTTCCATTTTCTTTCACCACCAACTAATATCATTTATGATATTAGTATATCACATCAATTTTAATTTGTCAATAGGCAGTATAAGAAAACAATGAAGTTGTTCTCCTTTTGTACACAAAAAGCCGTACTCAGAAGATTTCCGGGTACGGCTTGCTTTATTTTATCTCTTTTTGTAAATCAGAAGTTCGGGATTTTCTCCGTTTTCTTCGTAGGTGCAGACAAGGATAAACTCCATATTTCCAGCGATACCGAAACATCTGTTACCGCCGAATTCACATTCAAGCTGATTGCCGAGATATGTAGCGTTATCGTCCAGATACTTTACAGTTTTTCCGTTTGGAAGTCGGTATTCAAGATTGATATAACTGCCCACAAGTGCGTTGAGCTTTTCCAGCTTCGGCATACCTTCAATATTCAGAGCGTTGATTTCTTCAATAAGAGTTTTTTTGAACTGCTCAAAAGCTTCGTTGCCTCCGAGCTCTTCATAACGCTTCCAGTAATCAAGCTTCGGCAGAGTCGCTTTCAGATATGAACGCACCTCTTCTTCCGTG
>JAFQBO010000263.1 GCA_017416665.1 Oscillospiraceae bacterium | reverse complement strand
GCCTACATCAGCCCGTAATTTTCGTATAATTTATAAAGGGACGTCGTGGGCGCCGTCCCCTACAAATGGATGATATTCGTTGTTTTCATGTAGGGGCGAGCATTGCTCGCCCGCAAAATGAATTATAATCCAAACGGGCGACCAATGGTCGCCCCTACAGAAATTTTTCAAAATAAAAATACACCGACAAATAAAAATTTATCTATTAAAAGAAATTCAATATAAAACACTTATTTATAATTAATTTATTACATATTTTACTGTCTGATGCAGACATTTTATTGTACTAATGCACAAAAACACAAGCATGTTTTAATAAATTATGTAGAATATTTTTAAAAAGGTTGAAATTATAAATAAAACAAAGTATAATATTAAATGTATTATTGTATAAAATGATTAAAGGAGCGATATAACAATGAAACGTATTAAAAACATTACACTTGCCGGTCATAACGGCTCAGGTAAAACATCTCTTGCCGAAGCAGTTTTACATAAGGCAGGAGTATCTGACAGATTCGGAAAAACTGCCGACGGTACAACCGTTATGGACTTTGACAGTGAAGAAATCAAAAGACAGATTTCTATAAATACTGCTATGGCAGCGTTCGATTACGAAGACATCAAGGTAAACCTTATTGATACTCCTGGTCTTTTCGATTTTGCCGGTGAAATGGTTCAGGGTATTTCTGCCGCTGATACTGTTATGATTACAGTTTCTGCAAAATCAGGTGTTAAGGTTGGTACTAAAAAAGCGTACAAGGAAGCTGTTAAGCAGAACAAGGCAAAAATGTTTGTTATCACAAAGATTGATGATGAAAACGCTAACTTCTATAATGTACTGACAGATCTGAAAACAAATTTCGGTCCGACAGTCTGCCCGGTTATTGTACCTGTAATTGAAAACGAAAAGATCGTTTCATATGTAAACCTCATCGAAATGAAGGCTTACAAATACGATGATAAGGGTAACAGAACTGAAACTGATCTCCCAGAGGCTGAAAAGATCGAAAAGATGACATACCGTATTGATGGTTTAAGAGAAGCTATAAGCGAAGCTATTGCTGAAACTGATGATGCTCTGATGGAAAAGTTCTTTGAAGGTGAACCATTCACTCAGAAAGAACTCATTGATGGTATTCATAACGGAATGAACAAAGGTCTTATCGCTCCTGTAGTTTGTACATCAGCAACTGCTCTGACCGGTATTGACATGCTTCTGAAGGAAATTGAACTGCTTGTACCAAATGCTGATGAAGTAGCGGCTGTTGAAGCAGTATGCGGAGATGATATGCTTGAAATAAACTGTGATGAATCTGCTCCGTTATCAGCATATGTATTCAAAACAGTTGTTGATCCGTTCGTAGGAAAAATGTCATATATCAAGGTTGTATCAGGACAGCTCAAAGCTGATTCATCTGTTTACAACTCAGCTACAGACGATAATGAAAAAATCGGCAAGCTTTACTTCATGAAAGGTAAACAGCAGACTGAAACTACTTCTGCATCTGCCGGTGATATTGTAGTTGCAGTAAAAATCAACGCCTCAACAGGTGACACACTCTGTGCATCTGACAAAAAGGTTAAGTTTGAAATGACTGCTCTCCCTGTTCCATGCTATTCAATGGCTGTAGATTCTTCACAGGGTGACGAAAGCAAGATTTCCTCGGGAATAAGCCGTATTCTTGATGAAGATAAAACACTCAAATATGAACAGAATGAAAGCACAAAAGAACAGATCTTAAGCGGACTTGGTGAACAACATCTTGAAGTCACTGTTGCTAAACTCAAAAACAAATTTGGTGTTGACATTGAACTCAAAGAACCAAAAATTGCATATAAAGAAACTATACGCCGTAAGGTTAAGGCAGAAGGCAAGTACAAGAAACAGACAGGCGGACATGGTCAGTATGGTCATGTATGGATTGAATTTGAACCATGTGTAAGCGATACGCTTGTTTTTGAAGAAAAGGTGTTTGGCGGTGCTGTACCGAAAAACTACTTCCCTGCTGTTGAAAAAGGTCTTCAGGATTCAGTTAAGAAAGGCGTTCTCGCAGGCTGTCCTGTTGTAGGCCTCAAGGCTATTCTCCTTGATGGTTCATACCACCCTGTAGACTCATCTGAAATGGCGTTCAAGACCGCCGCATCTCTCGCTTATAAAGAAGGCTTAAAGCAGGCTGAACCTGTAATGCTCGAACCGATTGGCGATTTAAAGGTTGCCGTTCCTGATGAAAATACCGGTGACGTAATGGGCGAACTCAACAAGAGACGTGGCCGTGTACTGGGTATGGAACCTATCGAAGAAGGCATCACTGAAATCGTTGCAGAAGTTCCTATGAGAGAAATGCACAGCTTTACCATGTATTTAAAACAGGTTACAAGAGGTATGGGTAGCTTTACATTCGATTTCCTCAGATATGAACAGCTTCCTGCAAACCTCGTTACAGAAGTTATTGCTGAATGTGTTCAGGATTAATAAAACAAAAAAGAAGTCTCGCACGAGGCTTCTTTCAGTTTGTCGAAAAATTCTGCATTCACAAAACTAAAAGTTTTGATCAAACTTTTTTGCTTGCATGCCTGTGGTGCAAAAGTTTGCGGTTTCTGCTCTGCATGCCGTTGGCACTCGGCAAGAGCCTTTGGTCGCACTCCGCAGAGTGCGAAATACCCCAAACGGAGGCGTATTTACGAGGGGTGAATTGACAAAACAGCCCAGTGGGCTGTTTTTCAAGAGGGGACGCTTTGCAAGAGAAAGCGTCCCCTTACTTTGGTCGTACTCATGTTTGCCT
>JAFQBO010000262.1 GCA_017416665.1 Oscillospiraceae bacterium | reverse complement strand
TTCAAATAAATATAACCCGATTCCGATTCGCTGTGATGAGCTTTACGCAAAACAGACTAAATTCGGTCGGGTTATAGCGTCGGGATATATGTCTTTTCTTGCCGTGTGGGCGGAATTTATGAAAAATGATATTTTCGGTGAACAGCTTATTGCAGGAAAGTCATCTAAAATAGAATGGTTCAGACCGGTTTTTGCCGATGATGTTCTGACGGGTACAGTTACCGTGACAAATATCACAAGACGTAATGATTATAACGGAATTGCGGAAATTACAATAGAAATTTTAAATCAGGAAAATGAACTTGTTTTAACCAATATTACCGAATCAATTGTAAAGTACCATCACGATTAATAGTTATATTTACGCTTTTGTGTGATAAGAAATATAATACTTATTACAGCTGCACCAAGTTCGGCGGCAATCATTGAAAACCATATGCCGTTCAGACCAAATAGTGTAGGAAGAATAAGTACACAGCCTGTCTGGAAAATCATTGTTCTTGAAAATGATACAATGGCAGAAATGATACCGTTGTTGAGTGATGTAAAAAATGCTGAGATAAACATTGGTATTCCCATAAACAAAAATGAAAATGCCGATATAACAAAGGCATGTACTGTCATGTCATAAAGCTCCTTGTCGTAGCCTACAAACATGGTCGCAAGCGGTGATGACAGCAGAACTGCCGCAACTGTCATGATTACAGCTGTGATGCCTATAAGCATAAAGCTTTTGTTTTTGATGTTTTTCAGCTCAGGCATATTCTGTGCTCCATAATTGAATGAAATAACAGGAGAAATCCCCATTGAATAACCAAAGAAAATTCCGACATATATCATATTTACATACATCAGAGTTCCGTATGCGGCAACGCCGTTTTCACCGGCAAATTTCATAAGCTGTGTATTGAACAGTATCCCGACAACTGACATTGAAATATTTGATACGAATTCCGAAGAACCATTAAGAGCTGTACGCAGAAGTGGTTTTCTTTGGAATTTTGTTTTTCCAAGTCTGAGGAGACTGTTGTTTTTTCTTGCAAAGTATATAATCGGAATTACACCGCCGATAATCATACCGATTACAGTGGCTGTTGCGGCACCTACAAGTCCGAAATCCAGAATTCCTACAAAAACTGCATCAAGAACGATATTGCTTACACCTGCTCCGATTGTTGTTAAAAGTCCCAGATTGGATTTTTCTGCCAGTACAAAAAATGTCTGGAATTCATACTGGAGCATGTATGCAGGGATAAAGGCAATTATAATTCTGCCGTATGTAATGCAGTAATCAAGCATTTCGCCTTCAGCACCAAGCAGGAGCAGTAAGGGTTTCAGTAAAAGCTGTCCCAGTACTGCAAAAATAATACCTATTATAATCGTCAGATATACAATCATGGAAAAATATCTGTTTGCTTTTTCACTGTCCTTTTCGCCAAGCGTTTTAGCTATAAGTGCTGTGCCGCCTGAACCGAACATTGCACCTATTGCACCGACGATCATAATTATCGGCATAACAAAATTTACAGCCGCAAACTGCGTTTTTCCGGCAAAATTTGAGACGAAAAAGCCGTCTACAATGCTGTAAATTGATGTGAATACTACCATTGCTATTGATGGAAGTGTGAACAGCAGCATTTTTTTGCAGCTGAAATGATCAGATAGTTTAATTCTCATTTTTTCCTCCTTTTTTCACAAAAAAAACCGATTATTCTTTTATGAATAACCGGGCTCACCCGACATCTTATCGACACATGATATACTTGCTGTATATCGTCACTACGGTGACGTGTCCTCCGATGACTATATCTGAATTCTATATTTAATATTATAGCATTTATTATATTGAAAGTCAAGCAATAGTTTATTTTGCGGTTGATTAGATAAATTTATATTTACCATCATTTTTATTCTTAACTTTCTTTGCTTGCACAAAGAAAGTTACAAAGAAATGCATAAACTTTTTTCTTTTCTTCGAATAGAAAAAAGTTTAATCAAAAAAGAAAAAATTTAAAGTAAAACCATTACAAAACTTTCTACGG
>JAFQBO010000261.1 GCA_017416665.1 Oscillospiraceae bacterium | reverse complement strand
CTGACGATTATTCTTGCAATCGTGAATGAAAGCAACTTCCTTTTCAGGAATACCTTTTTCAATCAGCTTTTTCCTTATATCATCATAAATGCTGAAGCTTCCATCAGCTTTTGGAGTAGAGTAGTCGCAGAAGATAACCTGTGTAAGACGTTCTGCCTGTGTATCATTGTAAATTCTGAATACATTGTTTATACAAGTATTAACTTTGCTGTTCGGATCATCAGGAAGAATAGGGTTGATAAGTCTTTGGTCTAAACCTATTTTAGTACCGTCGATTGTGATTTTGAGCATATTGTCAACCTCAGGTCTTACCATTTTATTGTGTATCTTTTCAGCACGTTCTCCAAGTGACTGCATAAGGTCTTTCTGCACCGGAGTTGAATCAACCGCAACTGTATGACGTTCACACTCAGGTTCAGGAAGATTTAAGTCCTCAGCCATTTTTATATCAGTAAAGTCCTTAAACATTGTCATAAGCTCAGGAATGTTATTGAATTTTGCAAGACGTGTTTTTGTTCTGAAACCTCTGCCATCAGGCGAAAATTCTGTTCTTGTAACCTTTTGAGCAAAGTTTGCAGCCCATGCATCGAAGTGAGCCAGTCCTGAATCTTCAAGAGCCTTTGGATTGAGATACTTCTGCATAACATACGCTTCTGAAATACTGTTGGAAATAGGTGTGCCCGTTGCAAATACAATTCCCTTTCCGTCAGTTATTTCATTGAGGTACTGACACTTTATAAATAAGTCCTGTGTTTTCTGAACATTTTCATTTGAGGCAACACCGGAAAGATTACTCATTTTTGTACTGATAAAAAGATTTTTGAACATATCCGCTTCATCAATGATGAGCTTGTCCACACCGAGCTGTTCGAAGGTAACAACATTGTCACGAACAGGTTTACTTAGAAGTTTATCAAGCTTTGTCTGAAGATTTTTTCTTACACGTTCCATATCCTTGATAGTGAATGAATCACCCTTTTCTGCTTTCATATTCTCAATCTGTGCAACTACATTTGCGATTTCCTTGTTGATATATGCTTCTTCACGTTCTCTTGAAATAGGAATTTTAATGAGCTGTGAGTGACCGATGATTACTGCATCGAAATCACCTGTTGCAATTTTTGCGGTAAGTTTTCTTCGGTTATCCTTTGAGAAATCCTTTTCTTCCGCAACAAGAATATTAGCGTTTGGATAGAGCTTGAAGAAATCATTTGCAAACTGTCTTGTCATATGGTTAGGAACGGCAATAAGTGACTTGCTGTGAAGTCCCAGACGTTTACCCTCCATAGCCGTTGCTATCATCTCGAAGGTCTTTCCAGCCCCAACTTTGTGAGCAAAGAGTGTGTTGCCACCATAAAGAGCGTGGGCAATAGCATCCTTCTGATGTGGCTTCATCTGAATGTCTGTTGTCATACCGCCAAATGTGAGATTTTCACCGTTATATTGTCTTTGTCTTACGCTGTTATATAACACGTTGTATTTTTCAACGAGAGTGTTACGTCTGTCGGCATCTTCAAAAATCCAGTCTTTGAACTCATTTTCAAGAGCTGTCTGTTTCTGACGTGCAAGGAGAGTTTCGTCGTGATTGAGTATACGTTCTTCTTTTTCTGTATCAGGATTGTACACTACATCATAAACAGAAGTATCACGCATATTAAGGCTGTTTTCAATGATTTCGGCAGCAGATTTTCTTGAAGTTCCGTATTCCTCTGTTGATTTGATACGACTTGAATGAGTGAGCATACTTTTATTTTCAATATTCCATGAAGCTGTATATTCATTGTGATGTACCGTTACATCTATATAACGATCTTTTATATCAAGCTTTTCACGGATAAACTGTTCAATATATTTTGTGTCAATCCACGATGAACCGAGCTGTACGGCAATTTCTCCGGCTTCAAGAGGTATAGGCATTGAGTTTTCAAGAGCATTAACATTCAGTTCAAATTCGTCTGAATTTTCGGCAGCAAGCTTTGCTATTTTCAGCTTTTCACGAATATTGCCCGAAAGATATTCATCAGCTGTAATGTATCTTGTTTTGCCGTTATCAGAGAGAGGGTCTTTGAAAATATCTCCCTTTAAATCATTGTAAAGCTCTGATTCTGATTTGCCCGTAAGTTCCTGCATGAACTCCATATCTACACAAGCTTTTTCGGAAATAGATACTATAAGTGCGTCCTGTGAGCTTTCGGCATGTGTAATTGTTTCAGGAGGTCTGAGGGTTGTTCGTGTGAAGATGGCTGCTTTTTCTTCAAGCTTTCCGTCTTTTACAATTTCAAGTGAGAGAAGCAATGGTGCTGATACATCTTTTGAAAAAAGATCAGCATTTGTTTTTTCGTTAAGCAGTCCGTGTTCTGAAGTAAATTTATCATAAATACGATTAAGCTCATTACGTTCTGTCTGAAGAACTTCTTCTGTATGTCCCGCAAGCTGCATATCAAGAAGCTTATGCACCTGCCTTGAAATATCGCACATACCTTTCATTCTTGCAAGTCTTTTACCACTGAGATTTTGCAATGTCATTATATTATCTTCACGATAATATATTTTTCCGTCAATTTTTCCGAAAGAGTAGTTGCGTATGTCAGGATTTGCAGGAAGTATATTCTTTGCTTTTTCAGTTTTTTCTTTTTTGACAGCAATATTTTTGTATTCACCTTTGATATTGTCGACAGCCTTGTCAAGCAGTTCTTTAAGGTCGGAATTTTCAAAAGGTACTACCATAGTATCCTTAGAACCATAAAGCTTGTTGCCTTCAACTGTTTCACCAAGTATCATTTCAGGGTGAGAAGCAAAATAGCTGTTTATTGAAAATCCGTTTTTATCAATTCCGGTATAAACCCAGTCAGGTGCTATGTCGTTGAGTACCTCACGCTTTTGGAGGAAAATAATATCAGACGTTACTTCTGTTCCGGCATAGGATTTAAAAGTGTTGTTCGGAAGTCTGATAGCACCTATAAGGTCAGCACGTTCTGAAATGTATTTTCTTACCTTTGGATTTGCCTTATCGAGCGTGCCTTTTGAAGTGATGAAAGCGATAATACCGCCCGGATGAACTTTATCAATGGATTTTGCAAAGAAGTAATCATGTATCATAAAATTATGCTTGTCATAATTTCTGTCAGACAGCTTGAAATCTCCGAAAGGAATGTTGCCGACAGCTACATCAAATGTATTGTCAGAATAAACAGTATCTTCAAAGCCTGATATATTTATTTTGGCATCAGGATAGAGAAACTTTGCTATACGTCCTGATATACTGTCCTTTTCAACGGCTGTGATTTTGGATTTTGCAGAAATGTTCTCAGGCATTTTTCCGAGAAAGTTTCCGACACCGGTTGCAGGGTCAAGGATTTTACCGCCCTCAAATCCCATATTTTCCAAAGCTTTGTAAATGCTGTCAATGACGAATGGGGGAGTATAGAAAGAGTCGAGTACAGAAGCTTTTGCTGATAAATACTCATCTTCTGTAAGCAGATTTTTAAGCTCTGTGTATTCGTTACTCCAGTTATCTTTGCGATTGTCAAAAGCGTTCTGCAAACCGCCCCAACCTGTGTATTTTGACATTATTTCCATTTCTTCGTGAGTTGCAGTTCTGTTTTCAGATTCGATAGTCTTCAATGTTCTGATAGCTTCAACATTAGCTTTGAATTTTGATTTTTCACCGCCAAGTTCAAAATTATCTGTTTCAATGTGATAATTTTTACCGTTCGCCAATGGCGAATTATCATTTTCGGCAATATCGGTTTTGGAAGTGTTTTCATGCATATCAAAAAGTGAAATCTGTTCAATATGATTTTCGCCTTTATTAAGGTAAAAATCATTATCGCAGGTCTTGACAATTTTGAATAAATCTGATATACTTATATCAGAACCATTAAGGATTGAGCGAGCTAGCTGTTTATCAGTGAACTCTATGTGCCTTAATGGTTCTATTTTTATGTCCTGAATATTATACATTCTTTTAAGCGTATCAGCTTGTCCGTCTGCAAATTCTTCAACGGTTATTTTTGCCAAATACGGCTCGCCATTAAATGAACATAAAGAATAGAATTTGTGCATAAATGCAGTATTATTGGCTTTGTTGTTGTTATTCTTTTCAGATATAACACTATCTAAAAATACGCTGTTTTCAATAAGTTTTGATGAATCATAAATGATATTATATATGACATTATCGTTATGTTTAAAACCATATTTTACGGTATCTTCCAATCCGTTTCGGCTTATCTGAATACTCCAGTTAGTATCTTTGTTTATAAAGCTTCCACGTTCGATAACTCTTGATTTTATATCATCTCTTACTTTCTTAAAATCTACATTTCTATCCTCAATAGTCAGAACAGGAACAGATGTAGCTTCGTGTTCTCTCCAATCACCATTTACAGCTCTGTAATATGGTGATTTTTTGTCTATGTCCGCTTCAAAACGCTGCTGCCATTTTTCTGTGAGTTTTATTTCGTCAGATGTAAAATTCAGTATGCTTTTTCTTGGCTCAAGAGTTCTGAGAATGTCAATGTCAGCCTGAGTAAGTGCAGGAACGTTGTCAAAGGAATTATAGTAATCAGTAAGATAATTTCGTATATCTGACAACGCAGCATTGTAATTTTCTTCAACAGCAAAATCATATTCAGCTTCATTGTAGTACTTTTCTGTTGCCGGAAAGTTTTCAGTACCTCTGTCGGTTATTGTCTGAGTGCAGTTATAGAATGTATCCATAAAAGCGTGAGTGCTGTTGAATGAGCTATTGGCTTTATTAATGGCATTTTCAATATCTTCTTTGTAAATAACAGTTTCAATAAATTGTCCTTTTCCGTCATTTCCGTCAGGATTGTAATACATCCAGGTAACAGATTGAGTATCACGATTTTCATAGAATTTATCGGCTGTCATAGTGTTTTCACTATTTTCATTTGCATTGCCGAGATATTTGCCGTCATTATGCAGATTATATTTATTTATATTTGTGGTTACAGAAAACGCTCTGCCGTTTAATTTTTCTGTTTTGGATATTCCTATATCATCAGGATATACACCTGTCAGACTTGCAACAGTAACTTCTGAACCTCTGTACATATACTTATCACCGATAGCTATATCTTCGGCGGTGCGTTTACTATCGTTTTCAAGTTCCTTTGTTTTTTCAAGGAAAAAGGCAGGAAAGTCCTTGAAACCAAAGCTGTCTACATAATAAGCATTTGTATTATCAAGTGTAATCACATCGCTTACAGAAAGTGAATGCCCTCTGAAATCTTCAGGGTGATTGAGATTGAAAATCTCATAGATTTTGGATAATTTATCTTCTACCGATGAGCCGTTAATATCTGATAAATTACCCTCATATACAAGGTCATAATCATCTTTGTTGAGCTGTATGTTATGTTCAATATTGCTTTCAAATGATGAAAAACGTGCGTAGTGATATTCTTCACCGCTTTTTATCTGATAAATACGATAAACTATATCTTTTGAATTATCAGAAGAATTTTCAAGGTTTATTTCAGTACGAACAGGATTTTCGGAAATATATGTATCAAATATCTGTTGTTCCTTTTCGTTGAGTGCGGAATTTTCTTCGAGGAACGGAACAAAAACGTCAAGAATAGCAAGTCTTTCTTCCAGTTCTTCATCCGTTAAGTGGTACGGATTATTTATGACTACATATTCATTGTACTGCCTTATGTGTTCCGACAAAGAGCCGTTGCCACCGTCTTTTCCATCACCAATATCATATCTGCCATTGTAACTGTAATCTTCACCATTTATGACAGCTTTAATGCTAAAGTCTGTTTTGTGATACCAACCTACATTAAGTTTTTCTGTTTCACGCTCTATGTTCTGTTTTTTATCAAGATATTCAAGGAGAGCATTTCCAAGAGCATAGGACATAGGCTCACCGTTCAGATATTCTGATTTGAAACGTTCAAATTCTCCTGATTCGGAAAAGCCTATTTCAAGTTCAAGAGTATTTTCAGGCTGAAGCTCTTTAAGTTTGTTTTCAAGATTTTCTATGATTTTATCACTTTCTGAAATTTTGTTTTTCAAAACATCTTCACGCATTTTTTCGGGAGTAAGTAATTGCTGAGTATTATCTTTATGAGTGATATATATTTTTATATCGTGACTGCTCATACTCATATCAAAAAACTTTTCAATTTCATCAGCAGCAGAAGATAAAGCTTCAACAGACACTAAAGATGAGTTGACACCTGATTCATCTCTGAACAGGGTGTTTTCTTTGGAATAAAAACATATAATTGATGTGTTTTCACCTATTTCAAATGTTATATCTTCAATTTCGTTGAAATCAATTTCAAGTCCATATTTTTCAATAACAATAGGCATCAATTTTTCTGTACTTTCTTTTTCAGGATTGAAAACATCATCAATCTGTTCGGCAAAACTTTTTTCAGTGTTATCAGGTATCAGTTTTGAGTATTCTTCTCCAAGTTCTGTGAACAGTTCTTTGGATTTGACGTCATTGAAAGCAACATCTTCAGGTGTATCTTTATAAATTCCGTTTTCATCTTTTTCGTAAATGGCTATTCTGTCAATAGTTATATTTTCAGATATATTTGTAAGTGTATCAGTAAAATTCTTATTGGTAAAAACATCAGGTATTCGTGTGAAATCATCGCACAAATAATTCTGTCCTGCACGAACATTAATAATGTCAAATGCGTATTTATCGTCAGAACTTTCAACACCCAAAGTCAGACGAGCCATAGGGAAGTTGTCCTGTTTATGTAATGCAATTTCAGAATTGTACGGCTCATTTCTGAGTTCATTAAAACGCTTAAATGCTTCATCAAATGTTTCATAACGTTCAAGTTTGGAACGTTCAGGCGAGTTATCTGTCCAGGTTTTAAGGTCTGCAACGATATATGGTTTAAATTCAACTGATTTATCAGTTGCACTTAATTCGCCATTGGCGAATTTTTTTGTATCCGATTCAAATGCAAAATTCAAATCATCTTTGATATTTTCTGCAATTTCTTCAAGCTTTGAAACATCAGGTTTGCTGACTGTGAATGTAACAGTATCATCTGCAATTTTTCCTGAGTATTTTATATTTTCAGCTTCAAGCTTTGCAGCAATTTTCATTGCAATATCAATATTGTATTTTCTGTAGGACTTCTGAGGAATATATTTATAGGTTGTATTGCCGATAATGTTATCATTATTCGCCATTGGCGAACTGTTTAAAATGGCAGGTCTTTCTTCTCCAGTTCCTCCGCTTCCTTCAGGCATTTCAGACGTTGCTGTGGTGTTATTGAGTTCGGGTCTAATTCCCGGTTCGCTATCAGAACGTAATGAAATGTCTTTTCGTTCAGTATGTAGGTTTTCCCTGCCACTATTTTGGTTATCGGATAATATCTTCTCTTGTTCGGATTGTACACGCATTTCATTCCGTTTATCAATGTGTCCTCTGTTATATTCATCTAAATTTCTCCTGTCTATCTCTGATGTTCGTTCTTCCTTAACGATTTTTTCAATTTCTGCAAGTAATATTTTGGAAATACTTGTTACAGCAGTACCTATTTTGTCAATAGAAACTGTTTTAAGGGCATTTTCAATGCTGTCATAAGACAGTTCAACCTCATTCGGACAGCAACGCTGTATTACCGTATATGCAACTGATTCTGAAACAACATTATACATATCGCTGTTTTTATCAATGAAATTTGCCGTTTTGTCGAGAGCAATACTGTAAATTGTTTCGGCAAGAGTTTCGCTGTCAAGGTTGTATTTACTGCATAAGGTGTCATTCAGAGCTTCGCTGTAATCAACATTCAGTTCATCATCGTTTACTTTCCATATCCAGTAGGACTTTGTAAATTCTCCTGATACCTGAGAAATATCAAACAATCGGCAGATTTTACCGTCTTTTTCCGTAATAATTGCATTGGCAGTATCGGTAAGAGTACAGCCGTTATCTTTCCATATTCTTGCTTCGGTGCAAGCTATTGAATCAGGCATAGCTTCGTGAATTGCAATCTGCGTGTCCCAGTTGTGTTTGTACTGCATAGCAGAAGTTTTCAGAAAGCTTGTCCAGTATTCAATGTTTTTGAGCTTTTCTTTTTCGGATTTCAGAATTTCTTCTGCCTGTTTCTGTTTTTTGAAAATCAAAATATCAACTCCTTAGTAAATTTCGATTTGGCTTGTGTCAATCATCTTGTATCCGTGTTCCTCGGACTGCGATTTTGTCATTCTTTCTTCCGAAGACAAAGTTGCCTGCATACGATCGACAACATAACCTTCTTTCTGAATGTCGTAATAAACAGAAAGATTGAATATCATTGTTTCATCAAGAAATGCCTTGTAGTGAATACGTCCCGATGTGGTGTCCTCATCACTTGTAATACAAAGGCTTAAATCCTTGTAAGTATAATCTTTGTCACAGTCGATGCCGTATCGCTGACAGCGTAAGCCGTATTCTGCCATAAGGTAATCGTAGTTATCGTGCGGACTTGATATACTGTCAGGATGAATTTCAATGTATTCATCTTCGTCCTGAGATACAATGGAATTGATGACTCTGCAAGCCATAACATCAGGACTCTCTGCAACTGACTTGTCAATGTTCTTTCCACAGGCTGTTGCAAATATACTTACTCCCGAAAAAGCTAATGCAAGGATTTTGTTTAAGTGTTTTTTCATTTTTGACCTCCTATATGCTCATTCCCATTGCCGGCTTTTTTACAGTCGGCATTTTCTGTTTCTGCTGATTTTTTTCGGTTGGAATAATTTGTGGTTGATTTCTCTCTGTAAATCTGCCGGTTATTTCCCTTGCGACATTTCTGACCTTGTTTAGATCTGCTTTGCTGACAGTAAATGTAGTAAGCTTTGAATAAACTCTGCCTGAGAATTTTATACCGTTGTCCTCGAGCTTTTGGGCAATCTGAGGAGCAATAATGTTTGGATATTTCAGATATGATTTTTCGGGAATTGTTTTATACAAAACCGTTCCGATTATGTTGCCTTCCTTAAAAGCTTCCTGAGAAGATATACTGCTGACAACAGTTCCGGTTGTAAATGCTTCATTTTCT
>JAFQBO010000260.1 GCA_017416665.1 Oscillospiraceae bacterium | reverse complement strand
CTGTCCGCCTGAAAGCTGATTAGGTTTTTTGCCGATATGTTCTTTAAGTCCGACTTTTTCAAGTGCTTCCATTGCACGACGGCGTTTTTCAGAAGATGATACACCACTGAGTGTCATTCCCATTTCGATATTTGCAAGAATACTTAAATGTGAAATTAGATTGTAGCTCTGGAAAATAAAGCCTATACTGTTATTTCTGTAAGCATCCCATTCACGTTCTTTGAACATTTTTGTTGATTTTCCATTGATAATAAGATCGCCTGAATCGTATCGATCAAGTCCGCCTATGATGTTAAGGCTTGTTGTCTTACCTGAACCACTTGTTCCTAATATTGCAACAAATTCATTCTTTCGGAATGATACTGTTACGTCATCAAGTGCTTTGGTTGTGACGTCACCTACTGTGTAGGATTTGGTTACGTTTTTCAGCTCAAGCATTGTTTTTTCTCCTTACCCCTTTAAAGTTATTATTTTCACAACTAATATAATAACATATATTTTATGGAAAATCAAACATAATATGGCGTTTTATGGAAATTTCATTTTTTTATCACAATATATATATTGAATGATTTTTCGAACGTGGTTTATTGTAAGATAAATTTATATTTAACGTTCATTCATATTCTTTACTTTTCTTGCACAAGCAAGAAATGAACAGAAAAATTAGAATGCTAATATACTATTGTCTGCATTTATTTTACATATACACACATATTACATAATTTGCAAAAAGCACCCGCAACAGATTTTGTCTGATGCAGGGTGCAGTAAAATATAAGTTACGTTTTTCAGAAACAGATTTATTCTTCTTCCGTTTCAGCCTGATTCTGCTGAACGATTGGTTTCATTGTAGGGAAGAGGAGTACGTCTCTGATTGATGCGGAGTCAGTGAGGAGCATAACAAGTCTGTCAACACCGAAACCGAGACCGCCTGTCGGAGGCATACCGTATTCAAGAGCGTCGATAAATTCTTCATCAATTTCGCCAGTCATATCGCCAAGTGCACGTCTTGCGGCAACCTGATCCTCAAAACGCTTTCTCTGATCGATTGGATCGTTGAGTTCTGAGAAGGCATTGCCCATTTCTCTTGCATAGATGAAATATTCAAATCTTTCAGTGAATGCCGGATCTGATGGCTTTTTCTTTGCAAGTGGTGAATTTTCAACAGGGTAGTCGTAAATGATGGTTGGCTGAATGAGCTTTGCTTCAACAAATTCATCAAAGAACGCAATGAGAACGTGTCCCTTAGTTGCGTTGTCGCCTTCTTCAACTTCAACTCCCTTAGCCTTGGCACATGCTCTTGCATCTTCGTCAGTTGCCCAGTCGTCGTATCTTACGCCTGCATATTTTTCAACGGCTTCCTTCATTGTAAGACGTTCCCAAGGCTGTCCCATCTTAATTTCAACGCCCTGGTAAGTAATAGTGTCAGTGCCGCAGATTTTTACTGTAAGTTTTCTGTACAGATCTTCTATTAAGTCCATCATGCCGATATAGTCAGTGTATGACTGGTACATTTCAATAGTTGTGAATTCAGGGTTGTGTGATGGATCCATACCCTCGTTACGGAAGATTCTGCCCACTTCGTAAACTCTGTCAAAGCCGCCTACGATAAGCTTTTTAAGGTTAAGTTCTGTTTCGATACGCAGGAACATATCCATATCGAGTGTATTGTGATGTGTTGTAAACGGTCTTGCAGCTGCTGCAATCTGAATTGGGAGCAGTACAGGTGTTTCAACTTCAAGATAGCCGATATTGTCCATGTAGTCACGGATTTCCTTCATAATACGGCTTCTTGTGATAAATGTCTGCTTTACATCGGGATTTACGATGAGATCAAGGTATCTCTTACGATAACGTGTATCCTGATCCTTTAAGCCGTGCCACTTTTCAGGAAGTGGTAAAAGTGATTTTGAAAGAAGCTTGATTTCTTTTGCATGAACAGAGATTTCACCCATCTTTGTTCTGAAAACAAAACCCTTTATACCTACAATATCACCAATGTCCCACTTTTTGAAACCCTGGTACACTTCAGTTCCGACATCATCACGCTTTACATAAACCTGAATTCTGTCAGTACCGTCACGGACATCCATAAATGATGCCTTACCCATAATACGGCGGCTCATGATACGTCCTGCAACAGTAAAAGTTTCAGCCTGGAGCTTTTCGAGTTCAGCTGCGAGCTTTTCTTCATCGTCGCCGACAGCTGACTTGATTTCCTGTTCCTTTGCTTCATAGTCAGCCTTGAGCTGTGCATTTTTGGCAGTTACGTCAAACTTTGTAATTTCGTAAGGATTGGCACCTGCCGCCTTTAAATCGTTTAACTTGTCAAGACGTACCTGTCTGTATTCGTTTATATTTTCCGTAGTATCTTCAGGAAGATTATTCTTTGTATTTTCTGCCATTTTCTTTCTCCGTAAATATTATTTTGAAATTTCGATTACCTCAAATGTAATTTCGCCAACCGGTGCTTCAACTGTAAAGAAATCACCCGGTTTTTTCTTCATAGCCGCTTTGCCGATAGGAGATTCGTCTGAAATCATACCATTGTCAGCGTCAGCTTCTGTTGTACCTACGATCTGGAGTGTTTCGATTTCATCACTGCCTGATCTCTTGATCTTTATAATTGAACCAATGCCGACTTCGTCGATTGAAATATCATCATCATCTACTATTTCAGCATTTGCTATAGTTTCCTCAAGCTGTGCAATAGTGCTTTCGAGGATAGCCTGTTCGTTTTTGGCTTCATCGTATTCGGCGTTTTCTGAAAGGTCACCGAATGCTCTGGCTTCCTTGAGTTTCTGTGCAACCTCATCACGGCGGACTGTAACCAGTCTTGTATATTCCTTCTGGAGTTTCTCAAAACCTGCACGGGACATCTGTTTTTTTGCCATAGTTATTTTCTCCTTGTCTGTATTTTTCTTATGCTATAATCTGGGGTTAAATCCCAAAAAATCTCAATCTATATTATATATTATTTTTTATGTTTTGTCAACTGATAGAATATATTTAAAATGAACGTTGTGGTGGTTATATGACGGGTGTTTTCAGATATACATTAAACATAATTATATTTTATTACACAATGATTTATCGTAAGGTAAATTTTTATTTGTCGGTGTATTTTTATTTTACAAAATTTCTGTAGGGGCGACCATTGGTCGCCCGTTTGAATTATAATTTATTTTGCGGGCGAGCAATGCTCGCCCCT
>JAFQBO010000033.1 GCA_017416665.1 Oscillospiraceae bacterium | reverse complement strand
GTCCCGGTGATACAAATGCTGATATAACACAAACAGTTGTTACTGAATCACCGATCATAACAACTGTTACTCCTGACATTGATGTTGATGAACCACCGGTAATTACTGAATCTCCTCTTCCGGAAATCCCGGAAACTACAGAAGTAGTTCCGAATGTTACAACAAGACCTGTCACTCAGACGACCGTTACAACAAAAGTAACAACATATCAGGCAACAGATCCGACCATGATTGTAACAACACGGTTTGAAACAGCGACTTCAATCGTTCCGGTGACTTCCGCAGTACCGACTATATCTATGGTCGCAACAGCTACTCAAGAAGTTACAAATGTATCAATGGTAACTTCTATCGAAACACTTGAATCTGCTGTGGTCACAACTCCTATAGACAGCGTTACACCTCCGGGAGCCGAAGAACCTCAACCTACAGAATCGCTTGATGACGAAGATGTACGAACATATTTCACGGAAATCACTGCTCCTGATGGAAAATCATACACCCTGAGCTATGAAACCGCTGATGAATCAATGATTGACTCTCTGCTGTACACAACAGAAATAAACAGCGGCTATTTCTCAGAAACTGTTCAGATTTTCCAAATATCTAATGAATCCGAATTGGCATATTCCGCTATTATAGTTAAATTTGAAGGAATTGATAATTACTATATCTATTATCTTTCGGGTTAAATAATAAAAAAGGGCGAACACTGGTCGCCCATAAATGCAAACAACAATATTAACAAATCGTAGGGGTCGATGCCCACATCGACCCACATATAAACAAAGTAATTAACGGGCTGATATGGGCATCAGCCCCTACAAATTACAGGCACAGAAAGTAAGATTTAATTGTTACAATTTACCCACGGCAAGACATTTCGCACACGACTGTTCTGATTTTATTATCACTTCGAGCTTAAAGAGACAGATGTAATCAAGGTAAATGCGAAACTAAAAGTTTTTGCCCGGCTTTTTTCAAAAAGCCGGTAAATATAAATTTTCTAAAAAACGGCAGTCATAATCGACTGCCGCCTTATTTTATTAATATGCCTTACCCCAGTAAACCATATGCTTTGCAGGTTTGCCACAGCATACGCACTTATCTGAGAGATTTTCCTGTTCAAATGGAATACAACGTGAACCAACGCCTGTCTTTTCCTTAACCTCGTCTTCACACGCTTCTTCACCGCACCACATAGCCTTAACAAAACCGTCGCCGTTTTCTTCCAGTGCCTTAACGATTTCGTCAATAGTTGTGCATGAGAAGGTTTTCTTTTCTCTGTTTTCAAGAGCCTTCTGATAAATACCGTTATGAACGTCCTGAAGCTTGTTCTTTACAGCCTGTGCAAATTCTTCACCGAGATTTTCAATAGAAACTACTGTCTTTTCTCTGTCATGACGTGTTACAAATACACACTGACCGTTTTCAATATCCTTAGGACCGATTTCAATTCTCATCGGCACACCCTTCATTTCATATTCAGCAAACTTCCAGCCAGGTGAATTGTCTCTGTCGTCCATCTTTGCACGGATACCGTATGATTTAAGTGTTTCAAGGAGTTCTGATGCCTTATCAAGAACGCCTTCCTTATGCTGTGCAATAGGAACGATAACTACCTGAATCGGTGCTACAGCAGGTGGAAGTACAAGACCGTTATCATCGCCGTGTGTCATGATGATTGCACCGATAAGACGTGTAGTAACACCCCAGCTTGTCTGATGTGGGAATACTTTCTTGTTTTCCTTGTCTGTGTATTCGATGTCAAAAGCCTTTGCAAAGCCGTCACCGAAATAGTGTGAAGTACCTGCCTGAAGTGCCTTACCATCATGCATAAGAGCCTCGATAGCATATGTAGAAACCGCACCTGCAAACTTATCACTTTCTGTTTTCTTGCCCTTTACAACAGGCATAGCAAGGCTGTTTTCACAGAAGTCCGCATAAACGTTAAGCATATTTTCTGTTTCTTCGATAGCCTCCTCAGCAGTTGCATGAATTGTGTGACCTTCCTGCCACAAGAATTCTCTTGAACGGAGGAACGGACGGGTTGTCTTTTCCCATCTTACAACGCTTACCCACTGGTTATAGAGCTTCGGCAGGTCTCTGTATGAATGGATAATATTTGAATAGTGTTCACAGAAAAGTGTTTCAGAAGTAGGACGAACGCAGAGTCTGTCCTCAAGCTTTTCACTTCCGCCGTGAGTTACCCATGCAACCTCAGGTGCAAAGCCTTCAACATGATCCTTTTCCTTCTGAAGCAGACTTTCAGGGATAAACATAGGCATACAAACATTTTCATGACCTGTAGCCTTGAACATACCATCAAGAATGCTCTGAATATTTTCCCAGATAGCGTATGCATACGGACGGATTACCATACATCCCTTAACGCTTGTATATTCGATAAGCTCTGCCTTTTTTACAATATCGGTATACCATTTTGCAAAATCTTCATCCATTGAAGTAATTGCTTCAACCATTTTTGAATTATTCTTCGCCATTTTTTTCTTCTCCATTATTATTGTTATTTTCATTCAAAGTATTTTTTGACGGTGCATCATAAATACTTCTCACTTTGTAAATATCGCTTACATCATCAGCGTTATTTTTTTTAAAAAGCTTTCCGATAATTCTGTCACAGATTTTTGCAAGCTTCGGTGTTAAAACCGCAAGAATGAAAATCAGTATAAATATCAGTAAAAATAACCCCAGTACTTCCACAATCTGTGTTTTAGTCAAATCCATAAAGCTTTCCTTTCAAATATAACTTAATGTTTTCAGCTATCATATATATTATATCATATTTTCTGTAAATTTCAAGTTTTTTTTCGTTTTTATATCTGTAAAATGAATGTGGGTAATAAGCATAAATTTTAATTTGGCTACTTTCTTTGAAAAAAGCGGGCGACCAAGGGTCGCCCTTTTGAATAAAAATTAACTATTTTCAAACTAAAACAGACTTGTTCTTTTTCTTCTTCTTTCTCTTGGTTCCATAACATAGTAAATAT
>JAFQBO010000259.1 GCA_017416665.1 Oscillospiraceae bacterium | reverse complement strand
TTATTTTATTTCAATTCAACATCCCAACCACCGGCGATATAACGTCGAATAAGTACAACGTCTTTGAGGTTAACGGCGTCATCTCCGTTTACATCAGCATTGTCAGCGTTAATGTCAACATTCCAACCGCCAGCAACATAACGACGAATCATTACAACGTCTTTGAGGTCAATTAATGAGTCGTTGTTTACATCCCCTGCAATTCCATCTTTTATCACAGGCTCTGTTGTAACAGTAGTAGTTGTCGTAGAAGTCGTTGTAGTACTTGCAGTAGTAGTTACAGTTGATACGTTAGATGATGTTGTTACTTTTTCATCAAGTGCGATAAATGTTCTGTCATACTTATTAGCGTATTTTTCAGCTGTACTGCCTGTATATCCGTATATATCAGCGGATTTGTTTATTGTGCTTTCAGAATCGTAAATAAAACATTCAGGATTATTAAATACAATTTTATTTAAGCCACTACATTTTTTGAATGCATTTTCTCCAATAAAATTAGTATTTTCTGAAAGTTCAATTGCTTCAAGATTTGAACAATTTTCAAATGCACTCTTTTCAATTTTTTCAAGTTTATCTGTTGTAAATTCAAATGTTTTTAATTGTATACACTCTGCAAATGCGTAAGCTTCAATTGTTGTAACACCGGGATAAATTTTGAATGATTTGAGATTTTTACATCCGTAAAATGAGGAATCACCAATTATCTCAACTGCTCCTGTAAGTTCAAGGTCTGTAAAAACAGCTGTTTCAGCAAAAGCATTATTTCCTATTATTTTATTCTGAATAACAAATTGATCAATATCTGAATTGTTAAAAACAGCTTTAGCGAAAGTATCATTTACAATTACACATTCATTCACTTCCATTTCATTTTCATACCATGCAGTACCCTGGAAAGAAGTGCCTCCAATTCGTTTTACGCTGTCAGGAATTTTTACTGTTTCAAGATCATAACAATTTGCAAAAGCATAATCGCTTATTGCAACTGTACCATCTAGAATTTCAACCGATGTTCCGCACGCTCCACCGTCAATTACAATGTTGTTAACAATAACAAGAGGGTTGTTTGTACGCATTTGATAAAGCCAAGGAGTACAATTAAAGGCAAGTCCTCCAATTTCAGTTACACTATCAGGAATACTTACTTCTGAAAGATTGTTACACATTGAGAATGCTGATGCTCCGATAGTAGTTACTCCATCAGGTATTTTTACTGATGCAAGATTGTTACATCCCCAGAAAGCGTAATCAGCAATTTCTTTTACAGGTAATCCGTTGTATTCCGATGGAATGTTAGCTGTTTCAGCATTTTTATTCCATTTTGACAACACTGCATAATTGCCATAAATCTTATATTCACTATCAGTATTGCTATCAACGCATACAGCTGAAAATGTGTATCCCTCTGTATTGTTAAACCACAACTGTGGTGCTGCATTTACTAATAATACAGCAGATAATGAAATACATGCTATTTTTTTCGAAATTTTCATTTTAATTCTCCAGTCTTATAATAAAACTATTTTCTTAATTCAGTATTGAGGGATAGTCAACATAACATTCGTTAATGTCAATGGTTACGCCCTCTGCCAAACAGGATAAAGTACCTTTATCAGTTTTTTGCCACATTCCAGCAGGACCACTAAAATCAAAGGTTTCATTATATTGAGCCATCCATAAAGCATATTTCTTTACAAGGTTAGAATCAACATAATTTCTGTATGTATCAAGATTTACGTAAAAACCTGCTGTATATCCGCCATTGGTAATTGTACTGCAAAAGGCGTCTATCATAGCTGATACCTGAGCTGCTCCTGCTGATTTAGAGCGAGCTGTTTCTAAATCGAAATAAACAGGGAAATCGATTTTTCTGTTTTTCAATACTGCAAGACAATGATTAGCTTCTTCAATTGCTTCGTCAACTGTTGCAGCATTGCTGTAGAAATATATACCTACAGGCATACCTACACGCTGAGCTTCACCGTAATTAAATTCAAATGACTCATCAGTTTCTATTGCATATGGTGATGAAAGGTATCTGAAACCAAGACGGATTATAGCAAAATCAGCTTCTGTTTTAAGAATATTCCAATTAACATTTCTGTGCTGACCTGGATTTGAAATATCTACACCTGTCATAAGAACTTTACGGCTTGTAGTGTTTAATGAAGATAGATCAGCAGAATTATACACTTCACCTTCAGAACTCATATCAAATCTTGAAGTAACATTATCGACAATAATTTTACCTTTATTTGTTGACATAACTCTGAATTCAATTTCATGACCAAGCATATCCTGTTTCATACTATAAGGCAGGTTAAATACACTCCAAGAACCATCAGCGTGGAACTGGTTCTTTTTGATTTCTTTCTGAACAAGTACTTTTGAATCAGTAGCATCTCTTACATCAAGATATGCTATAACATCATCAGCGCTTGCACTTCCATCGTACTTGAGTTTGAATGAAGCAATATTATTTCCGAGTGGCACGTTAGTTGTATATGGACCGTACATAGTTTCATCCTTATCACTAACGTAATATCCTACAACTTTGCCATCTTCCTTATAAACTTTAGTTTTATCATTTTTACGAATTACATCGCTTTCGGCTTCGAAAGTCTGCACCATATTGCAATTTGCTCGTAAAAGATCAACTTTGTCTACTGTAACTTTACCATTGCCGATATAGAATACACGAAATTCATATGTATCATTGACATTAGCGTTTGTAAAATATAATTTGAATTGCTGATACTTATTTGCAGCTGCAAAATCAGTACGCTTAATTATCTTCTCGGCAACAACTTTATCTTTAGAGAAATCATAGATTTCAATTTTTGCAATACCAAGAGAATCATTGTCGTTATTATCTACTTTCATTTGAAAGCCGACTTCATAAGTACCAAGTGAAAGTTTATTTATATATGGACCATATACAAGGTAATCACTTTTGTCGTCAACTGTCGCAACAACACCATTTGGTTCTTTTTTGTTACTTTGGTCTATTCTTGTAGAGAGATCTGTTTCAGCTTCATAAGTAACATTTTTTATTGTATCTACATCTGTAACTTCTACATTATCGAAAGAAAGATCTGATTTGCCGTGATAGAAAACACGAAATTCAAGTTCGTGATTAGATTCAGGACAATAGAAATTTATGTTAAATTTCTGATATGAATTTGCGGTAATAAATTCTTTTCTTTTAATTTCTCGTGTTGCAATAACTTCACCTATTGCTGAATCAAAGGCATCTATTGTTGCTACAACTTCATTATCAGATGTTATATCATCTATTTTAAGATTGAAAGTAGCCATTTTATCGCCGGGTGCAAATCCTGATAAGTATGGACCATAGCAAAGATATGCTGCACTATCTTTATCCTTTTCTGCATAAATGCTATCATCATTTGTTGTTCCTACTTGTGAATAATCAGTTTCTTCACCTTCAAATGTCAATGATTTAGAGATTTTGCTCTGCAATTCAAATAAATCAATTCTGTTTACAGTATCACTTTCATTTATATCCATACATAATTTCTGATATGTTTTAAAGGTATCAGAATTATTATCTAATGTACTCATCTGAACGTCAATATCAGTTCTGTTTAAAACGCCATCGAAATTACAATCTCCAAGGTCATCGTATTTATAAAATGGCGTACAATAACCTATTATTTCATATGGACATTCTGCCGAATCAATTACTCTATCAAGTTCAGTATCATAAATTATAACATAATTATGTTCACCGTCAGCATCGGAGTAACCACTTATAATAGCAAGCTTGTCTGCACCGTCGTCAGAATTTCCATTGCTTTCAAGTACTGCAACATCACCTATTCTTGGAGTGTATCCTGAGCCTTTTTCAAAGAATGCACCATTTTCTTTATAGGTGTTAACGAACTTTACAACGCTGGGTGATGCTGTTCCGTTTTCAACTTCTTCTCTTGTTGGATATGCGTAGAATGATTTTGCACCGGCTGCATTCAATACTTCATTTACAAATTCAATTGTTGTATGATAATAATCAGCAGGTCGTTTGGATTTATTAATTCTTAGTCTCGCTTCTTCAACTGCTCTTGCTCTGCTATTGTCACTTGCTGTAACTATTGATAAAGAGGGTGAAGGATTATAATTCGTATCACCTGGAATAGAGTTGCTATATATTGGTGAACCAAATCCAACGATATATTGATGACCTACGGAGGTGTTTTCTCCATTTACATATTCAAACATGCATACAGTATCTGACATATTACCTTCAACAGTTCTAACCGTTGCATTTGTTCCGATTCCCTCAACACCAACAACGATACCTGTATGATCTGGTTCCGTTCCTCTGCCACCAGTATTTTCAATAAACACTAAATCTCCTATTTTCGGAGTATAATCATCAACTATTCCTCCTTTGGGATTGTGAGCATAATCTGGTCCATAATAATCAAAATCCCAATTATAGTCAACCCAAGAATGATATGAGTTATTATTTTTTCTGTACATCTGCCATAAGCATATGTTCGTTGAAGCATGATTTCGTATAACTCCATCGGTTATTCCGCCAGCCTCTTCTACACAATCTAATGCAAATTCTACACACCAATCATCATATGTATGGTCGTATAAAAATGGTTCGTTAGCATATTTCAAGGCTACCTCTACAGCCTTTTCGGCTGTTCCATGTTCAGCTGCATAAGATGCTAAAGGCATTGCTGCTGCCCAAAGTGCAGTACTACATACTACGGTTGAAAGAGAGATTAAGATTTTTTTCTTCATTTTTTCCTCCATATATAATAAATTACCCATATAGAATAAAATTATTAATTCTATATAGATAATTATATATCGTTTTTTGTTAATTTTCAAGTTATTTTAATATTTTCGTATAATACAACAAAAGCGATATAACAGGTTTATATATTTATATATTATTCGCATATAGCGATGTGAATTTTTTCAACATTATTGGATAATAATTGACATATATTACTAATAGTTGGAAATTATCGTTATACCAATCCCTAAGAAGTATTTATGCCGTTAGATTGTATCCGCCAAATAATCCCGTGTCCAGGCAACTCAAACCAACTCCATAGAGCAGATTAGACAAAAACGCCATGACCTGAATCAGTCATGGCGTTTAATATATTTAATTATGGCAATAATCAGGCAAGACGTTCGACCAGTGCAGCAACGAATCAATCTGTTCTGTTGTCGGTTCTGTTCCAAGCTTCGGGAGCTCTGTCAGTAAGTGAGTAAGATATCCGAAAAAATTAAGGTTATTTGCCTTGGCGGATTCGATGATAGAATAGCACTTTGCACTGGCATCCGCACCCTTATCAGTATCTAAAAACAACCATTTCTTCCTACCTACAACAAATGGCTTAATGGCACGCTCAGCACGTTATGCGAATATTCGCATAACGTGCCTTATCCGAAGCATTTTAAGGAAAGCGCATAAAAGCGTTATCTTTAGGGCATCTCTAAAAACCCCTTTTGAGAAAAAACAGCTATGCACGTCATCTGCTTCATCAACCTCCCTTGGAGTGCGACAGCACGCCTTCGGAAGGTTTCCTTGCAGCTGTCGTACCTATC
>JAFQBO010000258.1 GCA_017416665.1 Oscillospiraceae bacterium | reverse complement strand
CTGCCGATTTAATCGGCACGAACTTTAATTTTGAGGTTTTTCTACAGTCTTACCCCAATACATGAAGTCTTGGGGTCATTTCATCAAAAAATCCTATTTTCTATCTGCCATAAATTCGTGTCATATTGTAAATTTCTTTCCAGAGTTTATCTGTCAAATCTTTTCTGTCCACACGCCACTTCCAGTTTTCTCCTACAGTTGACGGTGTATTCATTCGGGCAGAATCATCAAGCTCTAACCAATCCTGTAAAGGGATAATGCAAATATCCGCCTTGCTCCGCATAATAAGCGATATAAACGCTCTGTTCAGCTGACTGTCGGGCGTATAGTAATCGCAAAGATAATCCCTTGCCATTTTTCTTTCAGCATCACTGATTGTCTGAAACCAGGACAAGACAGTCTGATTATCATGTGTACCTGTATAGGCAACACAGTTTTCAGTGTAATTATGAGGAAGATAATCGTTTGCACTCCCTGTATCTCTCGAGTCAAACGCAAACTGCAAAACCTTCATATTCGGGAAACCGCAATCCTTTACAAGCTGACGTACGCTATCCGTCACAAAACCGAGATCCTCAGCAATAATCTGCTTTTTGCCAAGTGCCTGCTCGACAGCCTTAAACAGACGAATTCCTGCTCCTTTTTCCCAGTGACCGTTTTTGGCAGTAGACTCACCATACGGAATTGAGTAATATTCATCAAAGCCACGGAAATGATCAATTCTCACAACATCATAAATATCAAAGCAATGTGCAAGACGTGAAATCCACCATTTATAGCCTGTTTCATCATGCTTTTCCCAGTCATAAAGCGGATTACCCCAAAGCTGTCCATCAGCTGAAAAACCGTCGGGAGGACAGCCTGCAACAGCAATCGGCAGATAATTTTCATCAAGCTGAAAAAGCTGTGGATTTGACCATACATCTGCACTGTCATAAGCCGTATAAATTGGTATGTCTCCGATAATTTCAATTCCCTGATGCACGGCATAACATTTCAGTTCATTCCATTGTTTGTAGAAATGGAATTGTAAAAACTTATAGAATAATATTTTATCTGCAAGTTTGTCACTGTATATTTTTACTGTTTCAGGCTTTCTCATGCGAATATCCCTGTCTGCCCACTCGTTCCACGGAATACCGCCATAATAATCCTTTATTGCCATAAACAGAGCATAATCATCAAGCCAGTAAGAATGTTTTTCACAGAACTCATGAAAGTCTGCTTTATTCAGAATACAACTTCTTGAAAATGCCTTTTCAAGTAACGGATAGCGATTTTCATAGAGCTTTTTATAGTCTACACAGCACGCATCACCACCGAAATCTGCATTCATGCATTCTTCTTTTGTAAGCAGACCTTCCTGAACGAGCTTGTCGGGACTTATGAAATAAGGATTTCCCGCAAATGACGAAAACGACTGATATGGCGAGTCGCCGAAACTTGTCTGGGAGAGCGGAAGTATCTGCCAGTAACGTTGTCCTGCCTTACAGAGGTTATCAATAAATTCATAGGCTGTTCTGTCAAAACAGCCGATACCGTATTCCGACGGCAGACTTGAGACAGCGAGTAAAATTCCCGAACTTCTTTTCATATCATATGTCCTTTCACACTTCAATCATAACGCCGTAATGGTCAGAAACAACAGGATACTTCTTTCCGTCAAAAACAACTTCCGAATGTTTAACAGACACCTTTTCACTGCACCATATCTGATCAATACGCATACCATCAGTCCTGCTGATTTTGTCTTTCCAGCCATCAATAAGATTTTCCACAGTTAAACCTTTGTCTTTATTTTCAGCAAGCTTATAGGTATCATACCAGCCTGATGCTTCAATGAGATCATATCCTTCATTTCTTATTTCAGCAGGATTGTTAAAATCACCCATAAGCCATATTTTACTATACTTTTCAAGGAAATCTTCTGTCATTTTCCACTGAGCTGAAAAAGGCTCTTCATCGTCGTTCCACCAGCCATAATGCACGCTGAAAAACCATTCATCAGGAAAATCCTCTGTTCGGATACCAAGTATTTTTCGTGTTTTCCAGTTAGTATAGTCCACAATATTGCTTACATAAAAGCCTACAGTTTCAACAATGGGACTTTTACTCATAAGAGCAATACCTTCGTCGAACCTGTCATAGCCATTTTTAACAGGAATCCAGACAAAATGGTATTTGTGCCCTGCCTTTTCAAGAAGACGTACAGCATTCAGGACATGATTATCTTCTTTTATAACACCGCTGTCCTCATACAAGGAATAATGTCTTATGTCAAAAGCTGATTTTTCCGACGCCGTCTGATTTACTTCCTGTAAGGCAATAATGTCAGGCTGTTCTTTTATAACAGCATCAACAAAGCTGTTCAGCTTGCTTTTATAATTTTCCTCAATAAGACTATGTGAATTCAGAGTCAGTATTTTAATAACACTCACCTCAGTTATTTAGTAATATCTGTATTATTTACAGTTATTGCAAAATTATACTCTCAAATAAAAAAGCACAGTCTTTTCAGACCATGCTTTTATAAATTTATATTTCACCTTTAGCAAGAGCTTTTGCAATTGCCGCAGCATCTCTTACACTTACTTCACCGTCACCGTTGAAATCGGCTGATAATGGGAGTTCGTCTGTTCTTTTTTCGGCAAGCATTCTTGCGATTAATGAAGCGTCACGGACTGACACTTCGCCATCTCCGTTTGCATCGCCCTGTGGTGTTTCACTTGGTTCTGTTGTGATAGTAGTTGTTGCTTCTGTTTCTGATGTTACAGTTGTTTCAGTTACTTCAGCTGTTGTGAGTTCAGGAGTTGTAACTTCAGCAGTTGTTGTTTCTGAAACTGTTGTCTGTGTTGTTGTAGTTATTGATTCAGTTGTAGTAGTTGTTGTAACAACAGGT
>JAFQBO010000257.1 GCA_017416665.1 Oscillospiraceae bacterium | reverse complement strand
GATGGGGTATTTCGCCGTCTGCGGACGGCGACCAAAGGCTCTGCCTTTGGATTCCGCAAGCCTTTAAAAAGGCTTGACCGAAACTTTTAGTTCTTATTATTATGCCATCGTGCAGTATACTATAAATTATAATTTTTCTATGCCCGAAATTAAAAGTTTTTTGGTTCTTTTTTTCAAAAAAGAACAGACTTTTTCGACACACTGAAAGGACTGCAAAAGCAGTCCTTTTAAATTTATAAAGTAACAGCATCTTTGCTGTCAGATTTTTTGGCATTAGCGAGCATAAGCTTGATTCTGTTTTCCTGATTTACCTTAGTAGCACCTGGATCATAGTCGATTGCAACAATATTCGCATCAGGATACGCCTGTTTGATAACTCGTGACATACCCTTTGCAACAATATGATTAGGCAGACAGCCAAACGGCTGAGCACAGATAATATTTTCCGTACCTGTTTCAGCGAGTGCCGCCATTTCAGCAGGAATAAGCCAGCCTTCACCCATATTTACGCCCTGACTTATGTACTTGTCAGCAAGATGACGTATATGTTCAAAATCGTGAGGTGCTTCAAATACACCATGTTTATTTATTGCCTTTATAAACTTTTTCTGGAATGAATAAAGGAACTTGTAACTGATTTTATTCACAATAGTACCTTTACCGCCATACTGATAAAGCTTGCTGTCAGAAATATTTCCGGCAAGACAATACATAACGAACTCCATCAGTGCAGGAACTATCGGTTCACAGCCTTCAGAGAGGAGGAATTCCTCAAGATGATTATTTGCAAGCGGAGAATATTTTACATAAATTTCCCCGACAATACCTACTCTCACTTTATTTTCTTTTCTGCGTTTTATTTTTGCAAAGTCATTGAGAATAAGAGTGCAGTATTTTTCAATTTTAAGAAACTCTCTTTTGTCAAATATCGGGATAAGTCGTTTCTGCCATTTTTCCCTTACCTTTTCAGTTTCACCCTCATTAATTTCGTAAGGCTTGCACTGATTATAGAGTGACATAAGCAGATCGCCGTAAAATACAGAGATAGCAACTTTTATAAGCAAAGGCAGACTGAGTGAAAAACTACTCCCCTTTTCAAGACCACTTAAATTGAGTGAAATTACCGGAACCTGTGGAAATTCCTTTGTAAGAGCTTTTCTGAGGAGGTGAATATAGTTTGACGCACGGCATCCGCCACCTGTCTGGGTGAGCATAAGAGCAGTTTTGTTGACATCATATTTACCGCTTTTAAGAGCATTTATAAACTGTCCTATAACCAGAAGTGCTGGATAGCATGTATCATTATGTACATTTTTAAGCCCTTCGTCAACTACTTCACGGGTTGAAGTCTGAAGCAGTTCGACGTTATAACCATATTTTTTTAAAATACTTATGATAAGCTTAAAATGTACAGGAAGCATATCCGGAACAAGAATTGTATATTCCGACTTCATTTCATCTTTAAAAACAGGATAATTCATTTTCTGCCTCCTTACTTTTCTTCCATAGCCGCAACAAGACTTCTCAGTCTGATTTTAGCGGCACCGAGGTTATTGATTTCATCTATTTTCAGCTGTGTGTAGAGCTTACCCTTGCTTTCAAGGATTTCTCTTACTTCATCGGTAGTAATGGCATCAATACCGCATCCGAACGACACAAGCTGTACAAGCTGCATATCCGGCTGTGTTGTAACATACTGTGCGGCACGATAAAGTCTTGCATGATAGCTCCACTGATTAAGGACATTCGGGTGCTTGTAGTGACCATGCTGGAAAACAGCATCTTCTGACACTACAGCCATACCAAGACTTGTGATAAGTTTCTGTATACCGTGATTTATTTCCTTGTCAATATGGTAAGGACGACCGGACAACACAATAATTTTCTGACCGTTTGCTCTTGCATGAGAAATAATCTGATTTCCACGGTTGTAGATTTCGTTTTTATAATCAGCGAGACTTACATATGCTTTTCTGACAGCCGCTTTAATCTGAGATTTTTTAATTCCATATTTTTTCAGTGCCTGAGTCATTACAGAAATAACATTCTTTTCACGGTTTATATCGAGATACGGATAAACAAAATTATCCTTGTTAAGTCTTGCATTGTTTGCGACAATAAGTTCAGGATAGTATGCTACAACAGGACAGTTGAAGTGATTGTCATTTTCGCCCTCATCAATATTGTAACTCATACATGGGTAGAAAATAAAATCCACATATTTATTCAGAAGACTTTCAATATGACCATGTGCAAGCTTGGCAGGATAGCAGACAGTATCCGATGGAATTGTGTGCTGACCGAGGTAGTAAATTTCCCTTGAACTTTCGTCTGAAATTTTCACATCAATACCAACTTCATTAAAAAGTGTTTTCCAGAATGGGAAAAGCTCATAGAAATTAAGTATCATAGGAAGTCCGACAGTTGCGATCGGATTTTCGATATGTTTCTGTGCCATTTCAAGCAAAAGATTGTACTTATAATCATAAAGACTTTCATTGTCTTCAGTGATTTTTTTGCCTGCTCCTCTTTCACAGCGATTGCCTGAAATAAATTTTCTGCCGTCTGCAAATGTAATGACATTAAGACCACACTTTGCAGTACAGCCTCCGCACTGTGCAGATTTTGAAGTATAGGAAAAGTTGTCAAGATCAACCTGCGAAATGAGAGATGACGTACCCTTTGTCTTTTCCTTTGCATAAAGTGCCGCACCAAAAGCACCCATAAGACCCGAAATCGCAGGACGTATAACATCTCTGCCCATTTCCTTTTCAAATGCCCTGAGTACTGCATCGTTTAAGAAAGTACCACCCTGCACTACAATATTTTTACCAAGTTCATCAGGTGAATTTGCTCTGATAACCTTGTATACAGCATTTTTAATAATTGAAGACGAAAGACCGGCTGAAATATCTTCAACAGTAGCACCATCCTTCTGAGCCTGCTTTACACTGCTGTTCATGAATACAGTACAACGTGATCCCAGATCGACAGGATTTTTCGCCATAAGACCAAGATTGGCAAAATCGGCAATATCATAACCGAGAGCGAGAGCAAATGTCTGAATAAATGAACCACAACCCGAAGAACAAGCTTCATTGAGCATAATAGAGTCAATACTGTGATTTTTGATTTTAAAGCACTTGATGTCCTGTCCGCCTATATCAATAATAAAATCAACATCAGGACAGAAATAAGATGCTGCCTTAAAGTGTGCAACCGTTTCAACGATACCGAAATCAATGGAAAGACCTGCTTTTATAAGTTCTTCACCATAACCCGTTACAGCACTGCCTATAATGTTAATATCAGGATTCATTTCACTGTAAATCTTTTTTAGTTTTGATGCAATTCTGTCGAGTGGCTGACCTTTGTTTGATGAATAATGCTGATAGAGAATACGACAGTCTTCGGTAATAAGGATTATTTTGGTAGTTGTTGAGCCTGCATCAATACCAAGAAAAGCATTACCCTTGTATGTATAGAGATCGGCATATTTAAGGTCACATTTTTTATGTCTTTCAATAAACTTTTCATATTCGTCCTTTGAATTGAAAAGCGGCTGACCTGTAACAATACCATTACCTGTTTTTGCCTTTTCAATTCTTTCGATAATATCAGAAATTTTAAAGGATTCCCTGCTGTTCTGTGAAAATAAAGCACAGCCAAGTGCAACAAAGACAGGTGCTTCCTGTGGGAATACGGCTGTTTCACCCTCTCTGAGATTAAGAGTATTGACGAACGCCTTACGAAGACCTTTTATAAAGGAAAGTGGCCCGCCGAGGAACAAGACCTTGCCCTCGATAGTTCTACCCTGAGCAAGACCGGAAACAGTCTGATCGACTACTGCCTGAAAAATGCTTGCACATATATCTTCTCTTTTAGCACCCTGATTTAAGAGCGGCTGAATGTCGGACTTTGCAAATACACCGCATCTTGAGGCAATAGGATAGACTTTCTGAGCAGAAAGTGACATTTTGTCCATTTCATCTACAGTGATACCGAGAAGTGTAGCCATCTGATCAATAAACGCACCTGTACCGCCTGCACATGAACCGTTCATACGCTGTTCGACACCGCCTGTCAGAAAGATAATTTTAGCATCCTCACCACCAAGTTCAATTACAGCATCAGCATCAGGGAACCTGTCCTTTACTGCCAGAAACGCAGAGTTTACCTCCTGTACAAACGGGATTTTCGCAGCTGTTGCGATACCGAGACCGGCAGAACCTGTCATTGAAAGTCTGAATAAATCATTCGGATATTTTTCCTTAATAATTTCAAGCTGTTGTTTCACAGCTTCTCTCACCTTTGAAAAATGACGCTGATATTCAGAATAAACAATCTGCTTTTTTTCATCAATAATAACAGTTTTAACCGTTGTAGAACCAACGTCTATACCAAGAGAATAAGTTGCCATATTTTTCATGCCTTTCCAAAATAAATATACAGTAATATATATGTATCAAAAAAATGTCCAATTAAAATAATTATAGCATATTTTATCGAATAATGCAAACTTTTGTAACACATTTCCTCAATTTTCATATTTTAAAATTTAAGATTATTTTAAGAAAGGCATGATATTATATAGTCATGGATAACGGAGAAACAAAGCTTTAGGTTTTGAGTTTTCTTCATCATTAATCCTTAATTCCCCCTCTATATATCTTTTATCTATCTATGTT
>JAFQBO010000256.1 GCA_017416665.1 Oscillospiraceae bacterium | reverse complement strand
GGATATTTCGCCGTCTGCGGACGGCGACCAAAGGCTCTGCCGATTGCCAACGGCATGCAGAGCAGAAACCGCAAGCCTTTGCACCACAGGCATGCAAGCAAAAAGGCTTGACCGAAACTTTCATTGATATGTCATCGTGCAGTAAACTATGAATTATGCTTAAATTTAACCCGATTTAAAAGTTTTTTGGTTCTTTTTTTCAAAAAAGAACAGACTTTTTCGACAAACTGAAAGGACGTCTCAGACGTCCTTTTTGCATTTTAAATTTCAGCTGAAGCATGTCTTGTAACATGACATCCTATATTTACAGAAACCGGAAGACCGGCAATATGTGTCGCACCCTGTTCAATATTTACGCAAAGAGCAGTAATTCTGCCACCGAATCCCTGAGGACCAATACCGAGCCTGTTGATTTTTTCAAGCATTTTTTCTTCAAGATCAGCATAAAGCTTTTTCGGATTTCTTACCGAAACATCTCGGCAGAGCGCCTTTTTTGCAAGATAAGCACACTTTTCAAAGTTTCCGCCGATACCTACACCAACAACCATCGGCGGACATGGATTACTTCCTGCTTTTGAAACTGTTTCAACAACAAAATCAACTATATCATCATGAGTTGCCGATAGTGTAAACATTTTCAATGCGGACATATTTTCACTGCCGAATCCCTTAGGACATACTGCAATTTTAACCTTGTCGCCATCTGTTATTTTTGTATGTACTACAGGAGGAGTGTTGTCATTTGTGTTTACTCTTTCAAGCGGATCGCCTACAACCGAACATCTCAGAAATCCTTCTGTATACCCACGGGAAACACCTCTGTTTACGGCATCAGCAAAGCTTCCGCCTGTAAAATGCACATCCTGACCTATTTCCATAAAGATTACAGCCATACCGGTATCCTGACAAATTGCGATATTTTCTTTTTTTGCTGCATCAATATTTGCCTTTAAATCATCAAAAACTGCCTTTCCGACAGGTGATTCTTCCATTTTTGCACAGCATTCAATTTTCTGTTCAAGACTTTGCGGAAGAAAAATATTTGCCTTTATACATAAATCTCTGATTACGTTTTCAATTTCTTTTACGTCTATCTCACGCATTTTTATTATCTCCTTTTACAATTTTTCCGTTTATAATTACTGTTTCAGGTTCGCTTAAAAGCTCAAGCGGATTGCACGAATAAAGCTGTAAATCGGCATCTTTACCAACTGTCACTGAGCCTGTAACATCTGAAATACCGGCAATTTCAGCCGCATTTATTGTTATAGCCTCAAGAGCCTTCTGATATTCAAGACCGCCTTTTACAGCCATGGCAGCTGAGGCAGGGAGGTATTGCAGAGGTATAACGGGATGATCCGTGCAGATTGCTGTCGGAACACCGTTTTTTACCAGTTCTGCTGTATTTTTTATCTCAAGATTTTTCATTTCCGGTTTGCATCTGTCACAGATAACAGGTCCAGAAATTGCAGAAACTTCTTCTGCTCCCAGAATATCGGCTATAAGATGACCTTCTGTTGCATGAACAAGAACAGGCTTTATGCCGAATTCCTTTGCAATGCGAACAGCCGTAAACATATCATCAGCACGATGGCAGTGGAAATGTGCTGAAATATCGCCGTTGAGAAGTGGCATAAGGGCATGGTTTTTTATGTCAAATTCAGGTTCGTCATTGTTGTCGGGATCACTTTTGAAACTGTTCATGTCCGCAAGATATTTTTTTGCCTTGAACAGACCTTCTCTTATCACAGATGCTGTAGCCATACGGGTGACAGGTGTTTCGTCCCTGTCGTTGTAGACGTTTTTCGGATTTTCGCCAAGTGCAAACTTGATTCCGACTGTTTTAATGATCATATCATCAATACGTCGGCCGAAAGTTTTTGACGCAATTACTTCGCCACCGCATGGATTTGCACTTCCGGGTGAAATAACAGCAGTTGTGATTCCACGCATATATGCTTCCTGAAAACAGCGGTCAAGAGGATTTATGCCGTCGATTGTACGAAGCTGAGGCGTGAACGGATCGGTAGCTTCGTTACAGTCGTCACCTTCAAAGTCGATGCCGTTTTCGATAATTCCGAGATGTGTGTGTGCATCAATGAAACCCGGAATTAAAAGTCTGCCTTTTCCGTCAATGTCGCTTTCGGAAATGCTGTCAGTACAACCGTCTTCAACAGCTGTGATTTTACCGTTTTCAATTTCAACCCAGCCGTTTTCGATAACTCTGCCGTTATCCATAGTGTTTATTTTAACATTGTAAATTTTCATTGTTTCTCTCTTTCAGCCTAATGAAATTGTCTTTATTATCATTCTGGCAATTTCCATCGGCGAACCATCACAGTTAATTGCAAAATCTGAATTTTTAAGATACTTTTCATATCTTTCATCATATAGTGCTTTCAGTTCATCATAGGTTTTTGAAACTGCAAGAGGTCTGTTTTTGTCTCCGGAAATACGGTCGTAACATGTCTGAAAAGGAGTGTCAAGGAATACAACAACACCGTTTTTTCTTGCAATTTCAGAATTAACGTCACTAAGCATAAGACCACCGCCACATGCGGCAACACCTTTGTATTTTCCGAGTTCCTTTACAGTTTCTGTCTCAGCATCACGAAAATATTTTTCGCCTTTTTTTTCAAAAATTTCCGGAATGGACATTCCTTCCTTTTCAACGATCAGTGTGTCCGTATCACAGCAGGAAGTCCCCATAGCCTTTGAAAGTTCTGCCGCAATGGTAGTTTTGCCACAGCCCATAAATCCACATAAAAATACTGCCATAACTTCTCCTTAAAACATTTTTTCGACAGCTTCTGAAGCGTCGGATATAAGTTCGTCAATCTGTTCTTTTGTAAAGTTTGCACCATACCATATTTCATGTGCTGCAACCGCCTGAAGAACAAGCATTGACATACCGCCGCATGCATTTTTACCGAAGCTTTTTGCGGTTTTCACAAGTACTGTTTCCTTTGGATTGTAGACAGCGTCAAATACATTTGTACAATTCTTAATAACGTCCTCTGAAACAGGGCATCCGTCAACATTCGGATACATACCGACAGGTGTTGCGTTTGCAAGCAGATCAAATTCTCCTTCAATATTATCAATATCGACAACCTTAACGGAAACTTCAGGGAAATTCTGATGTATTTCATCAACCAGAATATCTGCCTGCTGTGCCGCAAAATCCTTGATGGCGATTGTAATATCAGCACCATGTGCCGCCGCCTCAAGAGCCATCATTCTTCCTGCACCGCCACAGCCGCAGATGAGAACCTTTTTGCTTAAAGCGTCCTCAGGAACAGAGCGTAAAAAGCCGATACAGTCAGTGTTGTAACCAACAAGTTCGCCATCCTTTTTTGCGATACAGTTTACAGCATTGTATCTTGCGGCACTTTGATGAAAGCTGTCCAGATATTCCATTACTGCTGTTTTGTGTGGAATTGTAACATTCATGCCATCATAATTCTCAACGGCAGTTGCAAAACCTTGTTCAAGATTTTCCGGAGCAATTTCAAAAAGCTCATAGTCTTCAGTTTTCCCTGAAAGTTCAAAAAGCCTCTTATGTATGAATGGTGACATTGAATGTCCGAGCGGACAACCTATTAATGCAAACATATATTCACGTCCTTTTTATTTTATAATGTATTTTCTTACATATTATAGTATACAACTAATAAGAAATTATGTCAATATTTTTAAAAGTGTAAAAAAAGGGTTTATTTTTCCATAAAAAAGTAGTATAATAATTATGCAGACTGTGGAAAAGAAAATTTATATTTATCGTTATAAGATTTTTTCTGTACTTTTCTTGCTTG
>JAFQBO010000255.1 GCA_017416665.1 Oscillospiraceae bacterium | reverse complement strand
GAGCCATTCACTTGTATTATCGGAAACTTTTATTTTAAGGAATCGGTCAAGCTGTGCCGGATCCATTTCATTTGTTGCATATAAACTGTTTTGTGTGCTTGGATTCATAGCACCGACAAAAAGTACCCACCAAGGGAAGTTATATCCGTTTACGCTTCTTGTAAGCAGAATATTCATAAGTTCCTTATATACAGAATTTTCTGTTCTGTTTATTTCATCAATGAAAACAATAACAGGTTTTACTGTTCCTGATTTAAGCATGTATATCTTTTCGTCTGACGAAATGTCATCAAATGCATATTTATTTTCATCACCATATAAAACCGATTCCGACGGTTCTTTTCCGCTGTCTGTAAATATTCGCTGTTGTTCCTTCTGAATACGTTCAACTGCATAATAAGGTAAAAAGCGGAACTTCACATTTCCATCATCATCCTTGTATTGATAAGGTAAGCCTGTAATTTCGCCTTCTTTCAGTGTACCACCTTCAATAGTAATACATACGCCGCCCAAATCATCAGCTACCGATTTAATCATCTGCGACTTACCAATACCATGCTTACCTGAAATAAGCGGAGTGATAGCAAGGTTTTTCTTATCGCTGACTATATTGGCAAGTAAAGCTCTCTTTATCAGTCTTTTTGCTTCGTTTACAGTTATCAATTAGTCTTTCACTCCTTTTAAACGGAGAAATACATCAAACTGCTTTGTACGGTTTTCTTTCTTTCTCCATTCATTTTTACCTTTTTTTATTACAGTTTCAGTATCAAAGTCAGCAAAATGCTTCATATAAAAGCTTTCGCTGAAAATCTGATATCGTGCAATTTTATCTTTATCAAGTACAGAAAAATACTTTTCAAGAAACATTTCGCTTAAAGCTATTTCAGATACTATGGCATCTATTTCATAGCTTTCAAATAAACTGAAATTGGCATCGACAAAGCTTTCTGTAAATTCTTCGTGATTCCTTATATATCTTTTAAATTTTGCTTTGTAGCCATCCGATAAACGCATTGCATTCATATCGGATTTGAATTGTTCCGGAAATGATACCGAGGCAGATGAATTAACAGGAGTAAATGGAATTACATCAATTGATGCTTTATGTGGCTTATCTGCTTCAGCAGCGGATTTACCATCTGAATCATTCCACTTTTCCATTCTTTCGATTATTTCAAGACATTCTGCTTTATAATCATCTGAATAATTTCCGACAACAAGCTCGGTTCTGAAAAGCTCAAAATCTTCTGAAATAAGGTCATCTGCACTTGTCTTTAGTATTTCAAGTATTTCCAATTGACTACCTCACTTTACTGAACAGGTTTATGAATATCATTTACAAGATTTTTTATAAGTACAACCTTATCACCAAAAAGCTCCATTATGTCATAATCGCAGAATGGACTTACTTTCTGTAATTCCATAAATGTAATATCACCATTATTTCTTGCGTAGTCGATTATCTGGTTCATGTAGCTTTTCTGCATATCATTAAGTGATGCGTCGTTAGAAAAACTTCCTAACTTTGTCTTAATTGCTTCTTCTGAAATTCCCACCTGTAAACGCAGGAAAGGAAGCAAAGGTTTATTTCCTGACCAGTTGTTGTAATCTACTTCCGTACCAAGCTGTCTGAAAAAGATATCCTGAAGCCCGACCTTTTCATCATCAGTCAACATATCCAGATTTCTGAGTTTGGCAAGTGCCGGATTATTACTTTTCTGAATATATTCAAAAGCTTTCTCAGCGTATGTTTTTAATGATTCTGACGGTTTGTCTCCATCAATAACAATTACATCAGGAATATCAATTACATAGAAAGTTTTCTTGTTAGGAAGATACTGCATCAAATCTCTGAGCTGTAATCTGGTTTTTTCAGTTTTTTCAAGTGAAAAATCTTCGTACAGGTAATCGCAGTTAGTCATATCTCTGATTAACTGTTCATTTTTGATTATGGCAGGAATGGTCTTAAGTTTTAAAAGTTCTTTCATTCTTGCTGAAATTTCCGCAGAAACATTTACAAAGCCATTTCTGATTTTAAGTGGGTCTTTACCTTCCTCAATCATTCGCATATATTCATCTTCAATAACATACATAAGCATATCAAAGCTCTTTATCTTCATGTGACATTTTTCAGATGGCAACAATGCCAGTATGTGCTTTTCAATTTCTTCTTTTGTCATGTCACTGATTGAATACCAGTTTTCAGCTGTTCTGTATTTGCTGACGTATGCCATATTATATTGAACTTCAATTTCGTCATTGTTAAGCGAACGCATTTCCGAAATAAATAAAGATTGCAGTTGTTCTTTATAATTGCTGTCAAACGCACAAAGTTTTTTTGATTCCTGAAGATTTTTCAGAATACTAAGCTTTCTTTTATAGATATTATAACTCTGGGAATGAGTAACATATGACTTCATATCCTTGTCCATTGTAGACCAATTGCCCTGAGCATTAAAAAATCCGAAGTTATCAAAATAATCAAAAATTAAAAATCCTTTTTTATCTTCTCCCGGACCGAAAATATCCGGTGACAGTCTTGTTCCTCTGCCTATCATCTGCAAAAATTTGATTTTAGATTTAACAGGTTTAAAGAACACCAGATTAAGAATATCCGGTACGTCTATGCCGGTGTCAAGCATATCAACACTTACAGCAATCTGCGGCATTCCGTCACGCTGTTCCAGTAATTCAATAAGATTATCACTGTTTTCAACATGGCTGTCTATAAGAACACAAAAATCATTTCCCAAATTATCGGAATACAACTTGTTAAAGCGTTTTACTATTTCCACTGCCTCAATATGACTGCTTGCGAAAATAATAGTCTTACCGAGTTTATCACCACCATCAATTTTTAAACCGTTTTTCATTAAATCGCCAAGCATTGCATCAATCGTGCCTATGTTTATAACATGTCTGCCGATGGCTTCAGCTCTGATTTCAGCACCTGTAAAATCAATATCCGGTTCATCTTCAGGAGTAAATTCAGATTCAAACTGCTCTTTCTGTTCCTCGGTAAGTTCATCATACCTTATTCCACGTTTCATTTTATCTGTGGTTCTGTCGAGAATACTGAATCCCACAAGATATTTGTCAGCAATGGCTTCTTCAAGTTCGTATGCCATGTCTGGTTCGCCGTTTTTAATCCTGAACATCTGATATGTACTCTTGTTTTCTTCGCATCTTGGTGTAGCAGTAAGACCAAGCATAAGAGCATCAAAATAATGAAATAGTGCACCGTATTTTTTGAAAATAGAACGATGTGCTTCGTCTATGATAATAAGGTCAAATCTTCCTATCCCGAATTCCTTTGTATCATCGTTTATCAGATTAATCATAGTCTGATATGTTGAGAATATAATTCTGGCATTTGAATCTCTGTCCAAACTTCCGCCTGAATATACAGAAGTTGTCACATTTGGAAGAAGTTTATTAAAATTCTTATGTGCCTGTTTTACAAGACTTGTACGGTCAGCAAGAAAAAGAACATTCTTTATCCATTCAGCTTTCATCAGAACATCAACAGTTGAGATTGACACTCTTGTTTTACCTGTACCGGTAGCCATTACAATAAGACTGTGGCGGCGATATTCTGAAAATGCCGAACAAACTGCTCTGATAGCATTTTTCTGATAATCTCTGTTTGTAATTTCATCATTAATCCGTATATTGCTAAGATCTTTTCGTATTGTTTTTCTGAGTTTGAGAAGTTCAAGCTCATCTATGGTATGGAAATCAAACACTCGTCTTGGAGGAAATCCGAGTTGGTCGATACAATAAATATGATATCCGTCTGTATAGTATGCAACAGGCTTATATCCATACTTCTTTTCAAGTTCTTCAGCGGCTTTTATCGCTTTCAGTCTGCCCTGAACAGGATTTATTTTTGTTTCAGTTTCCTCAATAACAGCAAGCGGTTTATTATCTCTGCCATTGAGGATAAAGTCAATAGTATCTCCCTTATCGTTAATTACACAGTTCAGACTTGCACAGCAAGGCATATTCTGATTTGGAATATTGACAATTTTCCAGCCTGATTCACGCAATGACGCCTGAATAAACAGCTTTTTATTTTCGTTTTCATCTCTGCCATGTTTGGTATCAAAAATAGTTTTACGCATTTTCTGTGCAAACTCAGCTATAACTTCAGGTTCGACAACAACTTTTTCATTTTTGGACTGTACAGGTTTTGTATCAGACTTTGAAACTTTTGCAGGAGCTTCAAACTCCGGATAATCACTGAACAGATTAAAGGAAATCATCATTTCACCAATGAAAAAATGCAGATTTTCAAGTACCTTTAATGATTCATCAGAAGATAATTCGCCCTGATGGGCAGCAACATTTCCCATTTTGCGGACATAATGGATAGAATTCATTATATAATTATCGTTTATATAGTCGATGAATCTTTGATCATCAACCATATCAAAGACAGTTTTGCCCTCATAATTTCCGATTTTTGAAGCGTAAATCAACTTGACTAAATATTCAAGTGCTCGTCTTGAGGACATACCGCTCAGATATGGTCTTGAATACACAAGCTGTTCCGCATCATTTGCGTAAGACGCAAGTTTTTTCAGTTTTGGATTTTGCTTTAAATAATCAAAGTTCATATTTACACCTCTTTATGTTTTTACCCAAAATATTCCTGCATTAAGCTGTCAAATAACAGCTGTGCCTCATCAAGGGATTTCTGTACTACAGCTTTTGATTTGTCAACTTGTGAGACAAAGGCGGCAAACCTGTTTATCGTTTCCATATCAGGCACTGGAAGCATTACTTTATTCAGCATATTTCCCGTGATCTGATTTATGGTTGTAGTCGCTCCTGTAGTAATTTGAGAACGAAATGCTGGTAGTTGAAAATAGGTCATTAAATACGGATAATACTGACTTCTTATAATCATCATGAAAGCACCAAAGCTCATAGGCTCGGTAAGACTATGAATCAAGGCAACTTTTCCGACCAGTTTTGCACTTCCATTTCTTGAACACATAAGTATATCGTTATCTTGAACATACTTTTTACCGCCAATTTTACAGCATACTCGTACAGTATCTGCAAAATCCAGTTGCATATTTTGAATATTACTCGACCGCAAAACAACCGTTCCCTCTTCGGATACATCCTCCGGTTTATATGTCAAACCATTCCAATATTCTGCGATTTCTGACATAGCCATAATCGGATAGCCTTGAGGGTTAATTGCTGGATCCCCAAACATCTCAACAAATCGGGCTTTAACAAGCTCATCAAGCTTTTCAAGTTGTGTGCGACGGTGGGTGATGATGGATTGGAGTTTGTCGAGGGTGGAGACGATTTCTTTTTGTTTTTCAAGCGAGGGGAGAGGAATTTCAATTTCTTCAACTATTTTTTTGGAAATTTCTTTAAATGTTGCACCACGTCCTAATGAATTAAGATAATCTGTACTGTTTTTCAAGAACCAAAACAAATATCGGTTAAAAATAAGTTCTGAACACACAAGATTTTTAAAACCCTGATTACAATACATTTCAACACCAGTTATCCCCACTTTTCCAATAGGAGCACGAGAAGATAAAAGTACTGTACCAATTGGTAGTTGCGTTAATGAGCAACTTTTTACTCCTTTTTCAGTAATTTTTCTTTCAGTATCATTTACTATATTTGTTGATTCATTTAATTCAGATGGTGTAATCCAACAGTATTCACCATCCCAGTAATCAGCTATATTTGTCTTTGGAGTGGAACCAGATATAATTTCACAAATCTCTCCTAACTTAGCCATCCAGCATCCCCTCCAGTTCACAAATTTCTATTTCAATCTGTTTCTGTAATTCTTTTATTTCAGCAATAATTTCACTTGTCGGCGGATATTCAACAGGAATATATTCAACCTTTTTATATTTGTTTATGGAAAGGTCATAGTCGTTTTCTGCGATTTCAGATTTCGGCACAAAAAAGCTCTGCTGGGTACGTTCTCTAGCCTTTTCACCGTCAAGGTTATGGAAACGCTCAATAATATCAGGAATATCATTGTTTTCAATCGGTGAACGCTTGTCATCAAGGCTGAAACCGTCCGCTTTCATATCATAGAACCATACATTATCAGTACCGCCGCTGCCTGTTTTTGTAAATATCACAATGGCAGTTGAAACACCCGCATAAGGCTTGAATACGCCACTCGGCATGGAAATAACAGCTTCAAGACGATTGTTTTCAACGATTTCCTTACGGATGGATTTATGTGCCTTTGATGAGCCGAAAAGAACACCGTCAGGAACAATTGAAGCACATCTTCCGCCAACTTTAAGAGACTTCAGGAATAATGAAAGGAAAAGAAGTTCTGTTTTCTTTGTAGATGTAAGTGTCAGCAGGTCTTTCGAGATAGTTTCCTTATCAAGAGAGCCTGTAAACGGTGGATTTGCCATAATAAGTGAATATTCTTCCCTGTGGGTATTGTCTTCAGAAAGGGAATCCTGCCAGCTGATGTTCGGTGCTTCAACACCATGGAGCATCATATTCATAGCACCGATACGGAGCATAGTCTGGTCTGTATCAAAGCCTGAAAACATAGTTGTGGTATAATGCTTTTTGTTTTCGGTTTTCATAAGCTCTGTCTTATACTTTTCGCCGACATAAGCTGCTGCCGCACAGATAAATCCGGCGGAACCCATAGCAGGGTCACAGACAGTATCTTCTAAAGCAGGCTGCATAAGTTCAGCCATCATCTTAATAATATGACGTGGAGTTCTGAACTGTCCGTTTGTACCGCTTGTAGCCATCTGTGAAAGCAGATATTCGTAAACATCTCCCATAATATCCTTATTGTTCAGATCAAGGTCATTGAGTGCCGCTATTACACGTTCAAGTACTCTTGGAGTAGGAACAAGGAAAAGAGCGTCTTTCATATATCTGGCAAAGGCGGTATCCTTACCGGCGTGCAGTTCTTCTTTAATAAATGGAAAAACCTTATCTCTCATATTATCAAACATTGCCTGTATTTCAAACTGTTTGAATATATGCCAACGGCAGCATTGATGTTCCTCATCAAATACAGGATCTGCAACAGGCATGTCAAAGGCTGCTGCATTGGATTCCTTTTTCAGTTCATTGTCATCAAGAATCTTGATAAACATAAGGTATGTAATCTGTTCAATAACGGTAAGTGGGCTTGTCATACCGCTTGACCAGAATATGTCCCATATTCCGTCGATTTTATTTTTGAGTTCACCTGTAATCATAAAAACATCTCCTAAAATATAAACTTTCCTGTATATTATAACATATTTCACCAATAATTACAACAATTTCATTGTAAGAATTGTGGATTTTTAAAAAGTATTAAGACAAATATTATTTTTCTACAGTCAGAGCCATAATGACAGTTTTATCGTCATTGCTTTTTGACTTAGATAAATTCTAAATATTTAACCTGACAATATATACAAAAGTTATTGACAAAGTTTAAAATATATGGTAAGATGGTTATAATAAATTGTGACAAAAATCTACAATAAGAGGAGGTTAAAGGACGTGAAAAGAAACGGAATATTAAACAGTGAAATTTCAAGAGTTTTGTCATATCTCGGACATACCGACTGTATTGCAATAGGTGACTGCGGACTTCCCATTCCGGATGAAACCGAACGCATTGACCTTGCACTTGCATTTGGCATACCGACATTTATGCAGACTCTTGAAGTCGTAGCAGATGACATGAAAATTGAAAAAATAATTCTTGCAGAAGAAATCAAAGAAAAAAATCCGGACGTTTTAAAAGCAGTTGAAGAACTGTTTGACGGACAGAAAATCGAAATCGAATTTGTGAGTCACACTCAGCTCAAAGAACAGACGAAAAATTGTAAGGCTGTTATACGGACGGGCGAAACAACTCCGTATGCCAATATAATTTTACAGGCAGGCTGTATATTTTCATAGGTAAGGAGAGGTGAAAATATGAATATTGAAATGAAAGGTATTAACAAATCCTTTGGTACGAATCAGGTGCTGAAAGAGGCAGGTTTTCTTCTGAAGGATGGAGAAGTTCATGCACTTATGGGCGAAAATGGTGCAGGAAAATCCACTTTAATGAAAATTCTTACAGGTGTTTATACAAGAGATGCAGGTACTGTCCTGGTAGATGGAAACGAAGTTGTATACAAGTCACCACAGGAAGCGGAAAAAGCGGGAATTGTATTTATTTATCAGGAACTGAATGTTCTTTTTGACCTGACAGTTGAAGAAAATCTGTTTATGGGTAAGGAAATAACAAAGAGCTTCGGTATCTGTGACAAGAAGGCTATGAGACAGAAAGCTCAGGAAGTTATGGACAAAATGGGTGTTAATATTCCGATTAATGCTGTTATGTCTGATTTGTCGGTAGGTCAGCAGCAGATGGTTGAAATCTGTAAGGCACTGATGGTAGATGCAAAGGTTTTAATCATGGATGAACCGACAGCGGCACTTACCCAGAGTGAAACAGAGGGTCTTTTCAAGCTTATCAAGAGTCTGCGTGAAAAGGGTGTTTCAATAGTTTACATCTCTCACAGAATGGAAGAAATTTTTGAACTGTGCGACAGAATTACTATTCTTCGTGATGGTACATATGTAGATACGAAAAATATCTGTGATATTGACATGGACGATATTGTCCGTATGATGATAGGCAGAGAAATCGGTGAAAGATATCCGAAACGTGAAAATGTTGAAATCGGTAAGGAGATAATCCGTGTTGAAGGACTTACAAAGGAAAAGAAATTCAATGATGTAAGTTTCAGCGTAAAGGCAGGAGAGGTTCTCGGTGTATCCGGTCTTATGGGTGCAGGCAGAACTGAGATTATGCAGGCGATTTTCGGTAATCTTCCTTATGACAGCGGAAGTGTTTTTATTGAAGGACAGGAAATGAAAATAAAATGTGCCAAGGATGCGATTGAGGCGGGCATCGGTTTTATTACCGAAGACAGAAAAACCGAAGGTCTTCTCCTTGACAAGAGTATTTCGGATAATATAGTTCTTGCAAATCTTGACAAGGTTTCCGATAAGGGTGTTGTCAAAGGTGCCAAGGTTAAGGAAATCGTAAAGAAGGGTATTGAAGAATTCCGAATCAAATGTTTTGGACCGCAGCATGAATGTACAAATCTTTCCGGCGGTAATCAGCAGAAGGTTGTATTTGCAAAGTGGGTTTATACAGATCCGAAAATTCTGATCCTTGACGAACCGACAAGAGGTGTTGATATTGGTGCGAAAAAGGAGATTTACAGCGTAATCAATGATCTGGCGGCAAAGGGCGTAGCGATTATTCTTGTATCCTCAGAGCTTCCTGAAGTTCTCGGTATGAGCGACAGAATTATGGTTGTTCATGAGGGTAAGGTTACAGGTATTGTGGACGCTGCTGATGCTGATCAGGAAAAGGTTATGACACTTGCAACAGGAGGTACTTTATAATGGGAAATACATCAACTAATACACTCAACAAAAAAAGCTGGACTTCGTACATAGGCGAATACGGTGCATTTATTGCACTGGTGTTCCTTGTTGTTGTCATAAGCGTTATAAGTCCTGAATTCAGAACAGCAGGAAACTTCCTGAATCTGCTTCGTCAGGCAACATTCAATGGTCTTATCGCATTCGGTATGACTTGTGTTATTCTTTCAGACGGTATTGACCTTTCAGTAGGTTCAACTCTTGCACTGAGTGCGGTTATCTGTGCAAAGCTTATTATGAGCGGATGCCCTGCAATTCTTGCAATGCTTATTTCACTGGTTGCAGGTACATTCTTGGGCGTTGTCAGCGGACTTTTGGTAACCAAGGGCAGACTCCAGCCGTTTATCGCAACTCTTATCACAATGACTGCCTACAGAGGTCTTGCACTCATTCTTACAGACGGTAAACCAATTTCAAATATTGCCAAGAGCATCGAAAGCAGTGGCAATCAGTTTGCATTCAAGCTTGTTGGTAAGGGTAACTTCATAAACGTTCCTATTCCTGCAATTTTGCTTATTTTTGCACTGGCAGTATTCTTCTTTGTACTTAACAAGACTACATTCGGACGTAAGGTTTACGCAACAGGAAGCAATGCAAAATGTGCAAAGCTTGTAGGTGTAAACATTACAAAGACAAAGATTATCGTATATGCTATCTCAGGCTTTATGTCAGCCCTTACAGGTCTTATTCTCATTTCACGTCTTGATTCTGCCCAGCCAACTCTCGGTGAAGGTTACGAGCTTGATGCTATTGCGGCTGTTGCACTCGGCGGTACTTCAATGAGCGGTGGTCGTGGTAAGATTACAGGTACTATCGCAGGTGTTCTTATCATTGCAGTACTTAACAATGGTATGAACCTCCTTGAAGTTTCCACATACTATCAGGACGTTATCAAGGCTGTTGTAATTCTTGTTGCGGTACTTTCAGACAGAAAGAGATAATTTACGTTTGCACAGGAGGTAATTACATGAAATCTATCAAAAAATTTTTTATACTTTTAATAAGCGTTTTAACATTATCATGTCTTTGCGGATGTTCACTGATTACCATTGATGGTGAAGATAACGGCAATGGCAGTGATTACAAGGGCAACGGTTCAATCGGTCTTTCAGTATCAACACAGAACAATCCGTTCTTTGTAACTCTTGTTGAAGGTGCAAAGGCTGCGGCAGATAAGGCAGGTGTTCAGCTTGTTGTAGTTGATGCAGGTGATGATGCGGCAAAACAGGTGAGTGACATTGAAGACCTTATTGCTAAAAATGTAAGTGTTCTTATTGTAAATCCTGTTGACTCGGATACAGTTTCTTCTGTAGTTCAGACAGCTGTCAACAAGGGCGTAAAGGTTATTTCAGCAGACCGAGTTGTAAACGGCGTTGAAATTGACTGTCAGATTGCATCAGACAACGTTCTGGGTGCAGAGCTGGCAACACAGTTTATCGTTGACCAGATAGGAGAGGGTGCTAAGGTTGCCGAACTCCAGGGTACAAGCGGAGCATCGGCGGCTATAGACAGAGGAACAGGTTTCCATAATATTGCAGATGCGAGTCTTGAAGTAGTTGCAAGCCAGCCTGCTGATTTTGACAGAACAAAGGGTATGACTGTTATGGAAAATATGCTTCAGGCAAATGGTGACATCAAGGCAGTATTTGCGGCAAATGACGAAATGGCACTTGGTGCTATGGAGGCTATTGCGGCATCACGTAAGGATATTCTCGTAGTTGGATTTGACGCAACAGATGATGCCATTGCATCAATCAAGGACGGCAGAATGGGTGCTACTATTGCACAACAGCCTGATCTTATCGGTGCAACTGCTGTTGATACAGCCATCAGACTTATCAACGGTGAAACTGTTGAAAAATCAATTCCTGTTGAAGTAACACTTATCACAGCTGAAAATGCAGGATAAAATTTAATAAGATTTATTCATATTGTCCTGTTCTGCTTTTGCGGGACAGGACATTTTTCAAAGGAGGAAGTTACAATGAAAGCTCTGACAATAGGTTCTATGAATATAGATCATGTATATAGTGTTGACCATATTGTACAGCCGGGCGAAACTCTCACAACAGGTGGCATGAACGTTTTTCTTGGCGGCAAGGGCATCAATCAGTCAATGGCACTTGCCAAGGCAGGCGGAGAGGTTTATCACAGTGGCATGATTGGTGAGGACGGAAAAATGTTCCTTGAGGCGTGCAGGGAATATGGTGTAAATTCGGACTATATCCGTACAATTGATGAAAAAACAGGACATACGGTAATTCAGGTGGACAAAAATGCACAGAACTGCATTTTGCTGTATGGCGGTGCAAATCAGTGTCTTACCGAAGAATTTGTTGATGAAGTGCTGTCTCATTTTGAAAAGGATGATATATTGCTTTTACAGAATGAAGTAAATCTTCTGCCGTATATTATTGATAAAGCATACGAAAAGGGAATGCAGATTGCACTTAATCCATCGCCTTTTGATGACAAACTTAATGCGTGTGATCTGACCAAAATCAGCATTTTTCTGCTTAATGAAATCGAAGGCGGACAGATTACAGGTGAGACAGAACCGAATGACATTCTTGATAAATTACAGGAACTTTATCCAGAGGCGAGAATTGTTCTGACTCTCGGTAAGGATGGTGCTGTATATGCACACAAGAACGAACGCTTTGAACAGCCGATTTTTAAAGTTCAGGCAGTGGATACAACAGCGGCAGGTGATACCTTTACAGGTTACTTTCTTGCCGGAATTATGAGTGGTATGGCTGTTCCGGATATTCTGAAAATGAGTGCAAAAGCATCGTCAATCGCTGTGACACGACATGGTGCAGTACAGTCGATTCCTTATAGAAATGAAGTTGAAGAAGCACTGAAGAAATAATCTCTGATATAATTTAATAATAAATTATATATGTTTATCAATTTTTTGGATTAACTGGATTCGGACTTACATGAGATTTGGATTTATCTGAAAATAAATTACAGATGTATTGTTTTTAGTACACCGTATATGTTATAATATAGTGAAAAACAATTTACAGAAAATCTTCTTAAGGCAATACCCTACAAGACTATGTGGTATTGCCTTAAAGTCAGGACGGTGTATTCATGAGCTACTTATTTTCCCTGAATGAAAAACAACTTGAGGCGGTACAGCATACGGAAGGGTATCTGCGTGTTATTGCTGGTGCGGGAAGCGGAAAAACAAAGCTTCTTGTCAGCAGATATGCGTATCTGGTTAAGGACTACGGCATTGATACTGCCAATATTCTGAGTGTAACCTTTACCAATAAAGCCGCCGGAGAAATGAAACGAAGAATACATACACTTATCGGTGAGGAATATGACACATCACTTATATGTACTTATCACGGATTCTGCGTACGTGTTTTAAGAGAAGACATAGAAAAAATTTTTTTCCCAAAAGAATTTCAGATTATTGATAATGCCAAACAAAAGGCAATTCTCGGTGAGATATATCAGAAGTATGAACTGAAGTTGGATCATGGCAGTTTTGAAAAAATAATAAAGCATATTGCATTAAAAAAAGTTGATCGTAAATATATAGCAAATATGTGTTCAACTGAAAAATGTCAGATTCTTGAGAGAATTGAAACTCTTGATGACCGGATTGCTGAGGATTTTTTACAGAGACAAAAGCAGACCTATTCAATGGACTTCAATGACCTTCTGTATTTTACCATTGATATTTTTGAACGATGCAGTGATGTACTGGAAAAATGGCAGAACCGTCTTAACTATATTCAGGTGGACGAGTTTCAGGACAGCTCTGCTACAGAAATGAAGTTAATGGATATTTTATCTGAAAAGCATAAAAATCTCATGATTGTAGGAGATCCGGATCAGAATATTTATGAGTGGCGTGGCTCAGACGTTAAACTGCTTGTGGATTTTGACAAAGTGCATCATCCCACAAAAACTGTATTTTTAAATCAGAATTATCGTTCAACACCGCAGATTTTAAAGTGTGCAAATACACTTATTGAAAAAAATAAATTCCGACTTGAAAAGGAGCTTTTTACCAACAGCAAATCAGGTGATAAGGTATATCATTATCATACAAAAAGTGATTTCGATGAAGCAGATAAAATTGTGGAATTGATAAACAGGACAAAAAAGAAACATAACTGCAATTACTCGGATTTCGCAATACTGTACAGATCCGGATTTTTATCCCGTATTATCGAGAAGAAACTGACGGAAAACGGTCTGCCGTATGAGATTTTCGGTGGTGTGAAATTCTATCACCGCATGGAAATACAGGATATTATGGCATATCTTCGATTGGTTGCATTTGATGACGATATGTCATTTAAGCGTATTGTCAACACGCCTCGCAGACGTTTCGGACGAACTAAACTTCTGTATTTGCAGTCTGTCAGAAAAGAGGGTGAGTCTCTCTTTAAAACTCTTGAGGAAAATATCCATGACAGTCATTTTAAAGGAAGCGGAGTATCGGAACTGTTGAATGCAGTTCATTCTGTACGTCAGATGATGCAGAAATCACCATTGTCGGAAATCGTACAGACAATATGCAGTGTGAGCGGATATGAAAAGTATATCCGTGAACTTGGTGATTTGGAACGTTTTGACAATATGTCGGAGTTTATTCGCATTGCATCAGAATATGAAAGTAATTTTGGTGAAAATGTAAGTCTGAGTGATTTTATAAATCAGATTTCACTTCAGTCTGAAGATGACAGCGAAAACGCTGATGATATGATAAAGCTTATGACAATTCATTCTTCAAAGGGACTTGAATTTCCGAATGTTTTTATTATAGGACTGTCAGAAGGAATTTTTCCGTCAATGAAAACTATAGAAGAACGAAAGCAATTAGGTCTTGAAGAAGAACGCCGTCTTTGTTATGTTGCAATTACAAGAGCTGAAAAAAGATTGTTTCTGATGGATAACAGCGGATTCAGTCAGAACAGCAATCAGAAAATTCCGTCAAGGTTTTTAAGTGAAATAGGCGAAGAAAATTATGTCCGTGTAGGCAAAATACCAAAGGAACTTCAGAATAAAATGACTGGTCAAAAAAATGTTTCTGAGGCTTTGGGAGATTCAGAAAAAAAGCAGGTGGGTGAGGTTGTTTTCCATCACGCTTTCGGAAAAGGTGAGATAACAGGCTATTCACAGAACGGAAACAGCTATGTAATAAAATTTGAAAAGCTAAGCAGCGAACGTATTCTTTCTGTCGATTATTTCAGACAAAAGCATGCAGCACCTGTGTTACCGATACCGAAACCGGACATTGCATCTGAATCTGATGATAAATCCGGGTCATCAGCACCAGAGCAGGACAATGTACCGAAGCCGTCGGAAGAAAAGAAATCTGTATCAGATAACAGCATTAATGATGGTTATGTGCGTGTTGATATGAAGTGTATTCCCGAAACAAAATGTACTGCCGGTTCTTCGGAGCAACAGAAAAGTGATGAAAAGCCGTCGGTTATGAATGTGAAGGAAACTGATAATCTGTGGAACTGTAAGGATGTTCCGAAAAGTGGTTGGGTATGTACAGGTATTACCGATCTGGGAAGTCCGAGCGGAATTTGTCAGATGTGCGGGAAACATATTATACGATATGTACATCATATGATACATCCTGAATGGGGTCAGCTTGATGTCGATTGTATCTGTGCAGGTAAAATGGAAGGCAATATTGATGCGGCAAAACGTCGTGAACAGGATTATAAAAACCAGCAGTCACGAAAAAATAATTTTATGACCCGTAAATGGAAACAGTCGAAAAATAATAACAGCTATCTGAAAATAAAAGACCATCTTATAGTTCTGTACTTCAACAAGAACTATAAAAACTGGAAATATTCTCTGGATAATGTTTTCTGTGTTGAGGTTTACAAAACACGTGAAGAAGCAATGAATGCCGCTTTTTATGCACTTGAACAGAAACTGCAGAAATAATAACATTAGTTGAATTTTTATTTGTCCTGTGCGGTTACGCACCTGTCGTATCACTATAAAACAGATGAAAGGTAAATCTTCTTGCATAAAAAATCGGGCTTACTTAAAGTAAGCCCGACAGCGTGTCGAGAAAGTCTTCAGGTTCAAAACTAAAAGTTTTGATCAAACTTTTTCAAAAGTTTGCGGGGTCGAGGGGCAGAGCCACTCGTCGCCGTCCGCAGACGGCGAAATACCCCATCGGAGGCGTAT
>JAFQBO010000254.1 GCA_017416665.1 Oscillospiraceae bacterium | reverse complement strand
GACCAAAGGCTCTGCCTTTGGAAACCGCAAACTTTTGAAAAAGTTTGATCAAAACTTTTAGTTTTGTAACTGAATACTTTTTCGACAAACTGAAGTGGCGAGTAATTCCCGCCACTTTTTATTTTTTCCCGACTTTTTTATCAATAAATTTAGGTTCAGTTTTTGAATAAACAATTTTCTGTTCACTGTAAAGACCTTGATATCCCGAAAGCATGTAAGAAATACCGCATGCCAGAATATATAGCGGAAGATTCTTCACGCCAAACATCTCCATACACAGAAATACAGCCGCAACAGGACAGTTTGTAACCCCACAGAAAAGACATGCAAGTCCTATCGCCGCACCGACTGAGCAGTCGAGTCCCAGAAACGGAGCAATAAAGCTTCCGAATGCAGAACCTACAAAGAATACAGGAAGAATTTCTCCGCCTTTGAATCCGGCACCAAGAGTAAGAGCGGTAAATATGAGCTTAAGAATAAATTCCTCAAAGCCTGCCTGTTTTTCAAAAGAACGTGCAATAATTTCCGAACCGGCACCGTTATAATCAAATGTTCCGAGAATAAAGGTAAGTGATGCAACAAGTGTTCCTCCGACAATAATTCTTATGTACGGATTTCGGATAAAATATCTGTAAATTCGAGCAGAGTTTTTCAGTACATAACAAAAAATGATACTGAGTATTCCGCAAAGAGCCGCAATAAGAGCCGTTTTAAGATACACGGAAATACTGATATTTTCAAGAACTACCGTCATTGCTTCTGTTTCAACGCCGAAAAGTGAAGATATGCCAAAGCCTGTAAGTGCCGAAATTACACACGGAACTATTGCCGAATAATGCATTATCCCTACGCTAATAACTTCCATCGAAAAGAACGCCGCCGCCGCAGGTGTGCCGAAAAGTGCTGAAAATCCTGCACTCATTCCGCACATTGTAATCAGTCTGTGATCCTGTTCTTTAAGCCTGAGCCATATGCCGACCTGTGAACCGATACTTCCGCCGATTTGCAGTGCCGCACCTTCACGCCCTGCCGAACCTCCGCCGAAATGTGTCAGTACAGAACCAAGAAAAATACTGAGTGTGTTTCGCCATGTCATGTTTTCACCGTCTCTTACGGCGATTAAGACCATGTTTGTACCCTTATCCGACTTGAATCCGAGTATACGGTAAAGTGTTACAAGCAGAATGCCGCACAGCGGAAGCGAGAGTATTACCAGCGGATACTTTTCACGGATTGCCGCACATTCTTTGAGTGCAAAGTTGAAGCATGCTCCTATAAAGCCTACAGAAACGCCTATTACAAGTGCTATAATACACCATTTAAAAAAGCTACCGAAAGTTTTTGGAATCCATTCTTTTGAAGATTTATAGATTTTAACATAAGTATTATTCATTTTAATCACCACTTATATATGATACTGATTTTCCTGTATATTGTCAAACAGAATTTTTTTTGATAATTACAGCAATTTTCATGTAAATTGACAAATTAAGACAATTTATAATATAATTACATTGCTGTTTCGATTACTCCGAACGTAACAGGGAGGAGGTGAAACTGATGGATGTAATTTATTCTATGATACTTGCTGTAGTAACAGGAATTATTGCCAATGGAATTTATGATTTCTGTAAGTGTCTGTACAGCAGAAGAAAATAAGAAACAGTCAGCACAAAAGCCGGAGAACTAGCACTTCTCCGGCTTTTGCTTTTAAACTGATGGATGTTTAATTTCTATATATACATTATAGCGTATGTATTTATTTTTGTCAAGAACTTTCTGAATATTCATATAACCATGTCGCAGATGTTCCACGTCTCTTAGGCGGCGGGAACATTTCAGAGTTTCAGTAGGAGAATAAATCTCCAACTGAAACCCTGAGGAGCAAAAACTCCCTGCGACGGTTGCAATCGTCGCAACATGATTAAGCGAGCTTATCACGCTTTGCTCCGATTTTAACAGGAATTTTGTAATTTTGACTTTAAAATAGGTTTGGAAATTGTGCAGGTTTTATAAAATTAATTCAGGCTTATTTATAATAATTGACTTTTTGCTGGCTTTATACTATAATGATATTTGTAACAATATATTTTTAAGATGAAAGGAAGTTATGCTTATGAAATTCAAACGTTTAATGTCATGTCTTACAGCGGCTGTAATGGTTTTATGTATGGCATCAGTTTTACCTTTTACAGCAGTTGCTGAAACGGTGGAACTTTTCAAGGACACATTTGAGGACGGTTACGGTGGCTGGGCACCAAGAGGTGATGCTACAATCGAAATCGTAGACACAACGGCAAATACGGGTGAAAAATCACTGTACATTTCAGGTCGTGTCAAGAACTGGAATGGTGCAGGCTGTTCAAAGGTTAAGGAACTTGCCTGTGATGGAACATATAAATTTACTTCCTATGTAATGCAGGACGAGGGTAATGATACCGAACAGATCAATCTTCAGATGCTCTACAAGGACGCATATGATGAAGAAAATTACAAGAATATTGCAAGTGTTCAGGCTAAAAAGGGTGTATGGACAAAGATTGAGGGTACATACACTATTCCTCTTGACGCATCAGAAATGACAATATATCTTGAAACACCGTCAAATCTTATCAATTTTTATATTGATGATATTTCTGCTGAGGGTGAACCGGTAGATGACAGCGATATAGTTGAAGGTTTTACAGAAGACTTTGAAAACGGCGAAAACGACTGGGGCGGTCGTGGTGATGCCAAGTGTGAAATCTCCACAGGCAATGGTCACAATGACAGCAACTGTCTTTATACTTACAACAGACAGCAGTTATGGAACGCTCCGTCAGCCAACAAGGCAAAAGTGCTTAATGCAGGCAACTACTATAAGTTCAGTGGTTGGGTAATGTATAAGGGTGAATACAAGAGCAGCAGTGAAACTATTGAATACCCTAAGACACAGAAATTCTCTCTTTATCTCCAGTACCAGAAGGACGGCAAGGAAAATTACTATGAAGTGGCAAGCTCAACAGCCAATATCGGCGAATGGACTTACATTGAGGGTGAGTACACACTTCCTGAAACAGCCTCAAACTTTGTTGTATATTTTCAGACAGGCTACAAGCCTGATGCAAGCGTTCAGACAGTAGACCTTATGGACTTCTATCTTGATGACGTTTCTGCGGAAAGACTTCCTGATCCTGAAATTGAAGAACATATTCCATCACTCAAGGATATTTATTCAGATTACTTCAAGCTTGGCTGTGCTGCCACAGCAACAGAACTTCAGACAAAGGCTACACAGGATTTAATCAAAAAGCACTATAACAGCCTTACTTTAGGTAACGAGTTAAAGCCTGACAGCACACTCAACCTCAAGAATACTCTTGCATATCTTGCTGAAACAGGCGACGACACAAATCCACAGATTTCTCTTGACAATGCGGCTACTTTACTTAGCTTTGCAGAAGAAAACAATATCCCGATCAGAGGACACGTTTTTGTATGGCACAGCCAGACACCTGACTGGTTTTTCAAGGAAAACTTTGACGCAGAAGCAGACTGGGTAACTCCAGAAAAGATGAACAAGCGTCTTGAAAACTATATGAAGAATGTAGTGAACGCAGTTCAGACACAGTATCCTGATCTCGAAATCTATGCATGGGATATTGTAAACGAAGCGTTCAAGGACACTGGCGGAATGAGAGATGCAGGTTCTAACAATACTGTAAATGGGCAGTCTGCATGGATGTCGGTTTACGGCGATGATTCATTTATCGACAAGGCTTTCGAGCTTGCAAGAGAAATTATGCCTGAAGGCTGTAAGCTTTTCTATAACGACTACAACGAATATATCGAAGCAAAAAGAGACGATATTTACGAAAAATGCAAGGAACTTGCTGAAAAAGGTCTTATTGACGGTGTAGGTATGCAGTCACACATCAAGATGAGCAGTCCTACAATTGCTCTCTATGAGGAAGCTATAAGAAAATACGACAGCTTAGGTCTTGAAGTACAGATTACTGAACTTGACGTTGACCAGAAGTCAAACAGCGAAGAAGATCAGCTTGATCTTGCTAAACGCTACAATGAAGTGTTCAAGCTTTACAAGTCACTCAAGGATGAGGGCGTAAACATTACAGCAGTAGTTATCTGGGGTATCACAGACAGCACAAGCTGGATTGGTGGTTATCCTCTGTTATTTGCAAAGGACTATTCAGCAAAGCCGGCTTTCTATGCTGTTGCTGATACAGAAGCCGAAATTCAGACAATCAAAAAGGCAAATGCTCTTAAATATGATGGTACAGCTACAGATTACGAAAAGGCATTCAAATTACAGAAAGCCAATGAAATCGGTGATGTGGCAACATTCAAGACAATATGGAATGATGATAAGGTTATCGTAAGATTTAATTCTAATGTTAATGGTAGTGCAAGTGTTATTATTACACCAAATGATTTATGGTCATTTGTTATTGGCGAAGGCATTAGTCTGAAAAAAGGTGATACAGCAGATCTGGAGATTGATCTTTCCAAACTTCCGAATCTTGAAAATAATACCTTCTATCTTGAAATCGCTGTAACAGATGAAAATAGTATAACAGCATGGAATACTCTGAATTATGGTGAAGATACCAAATGTACTTACGGCAGACTTACATTTATCGACCAGCCTCTTACAGTAAACGGCGTTTACAATACACCGGAGGTTGATGGTGAGATTGATGCCTGCTGGAATATGACAAGTAAAATTGATGTTAATAAGTACACAATGGGTTCAGACGGTGCAACAGCTACAGCAAGAGCTATGTGGGATTCAGAAAATATCTATGTACTTGTTGAAGTTAAGGACAGTAAATTAAGCAAGGCAAATGCAAATGCCTATGAGCAGGACACTGTTGAAATCTTTATTGATGAAAACAACGGCAAGACTTCATACTATGAAAATGACGATATTCAGCTTCGTGTAAACTTCGACAATGAAGTTACTGTTACAGACGGAAGAACTGCGGACATTTACACAACAGCCGCTAAGAAGACAGCAGACGGCTATATAGTTGAAGTTGCAATCCCGACTGTAAACGGTGGATTTACAGCAGGTCAGGTTATTGGTTATGACGTTCAGATCAATGACGATAACGGCGAAGGCAAGAGAACAGGTATTGCAAACTGGAGTGATCTCACAGGACAGGGATACATTAACACAGCCGGATTCGG
>JAFQBO010000253.1 GCA_017416665.1 Oscillospiraceae bacterium | reverse complement strand
AGGGTATCACTTGAAATGTATGTTGAAAATTGTCCGCCGTTTACAGGAATGTGGGCATATTTTGAAAAAGATCCGAGACTTGAATTTGATCTGGTAAGACCTTTCTCAATTGTAGATGGCGTTCAGAACATTTCTCCACTTAATACCTTGTCTCATGTGGAAATCGAACCGCATATGTTCGGATGTGGAATTCCTGCAATAATTGGCAGACATATTGATCATTCGGGAGCAATAGTAACAGTAAATGTATTTCTTCCGGAAAATGTAAAAAGCGGAGATTTTTACCAGATTAATTTCAGTAAATATATCGGTGAAACACCAATGATGGTGGATTTTGGAAGAACAATAGATGAAAGATATTATGAATCTTCATTTACCCAGCTGAACGGCGGCGGAATTCTTATAACCGGAAGCGCACCTCAGCCTGAGCCTCCTGTACAGCAACAGCCGGTACCGGAAGAACCGCCGGCACCAGAAGAACCGCCGGCAGAAGTTCCAGGTGATAATGGCAACGGAAATACAGATGTGACTGATGAGCCGGAGGAGTCTGATGTTCCGGAAGAAAACAGTGAAGCTGTAACAACAACGGTTGCTGAAACTACAAAAGCTGCAGCAACTGCATCAACGTCAATTGTTACTACTGCATCAACTACTGAAACTACGACATCTGCATCGACTTCTTCAAAAACAGTTACCGAAACAAGTATCACTACTTCTTCTGCAACAAAAGAAAGAGAAGGAAATGAAGATACAGAGAATAAAAAAAATAACTGGATACCGATTATTGCTATCACACTTAGTGTGACTGTAATCAGTTCAGCAGCACTTTTGTTAACAAAATCAAGAAGAAAATAATTAATTAAGGGCGGGAATTATCATGAATTTAAAAAAGGAAACATTAAGAAAAACAACAGCATTCATATCAGCTTTGTTATTTATTTCATCTTCAACTGGTATTGGAATGACCGGTGCATCAGCGGCAAATGTTCAGGCGGGAAGAACTTCTACATCACGTTCTGCCGGAAATTCTATTGTATACAACAGCAATACTCCAACTGTTAAAGCACCTGTTCAGACTACTTCAACTACAACAACGACTTCTCAGCCACAGGAAAATACAACAACGACTATAACTGCGGCTTCATCTACTTCTACTTCGACAACAACTACCACAACTACAACAACGACAGCAAAAGAAACTAAGACGCTTGATTTAGGAGCTGATATACCGGATAACGTTAAGGAGAATGTATTTAACGAAATACGAAAGTTATGTAATGTAAATGACGTTGAAAGAAATGGTGATATTGTTACAATTACATATAATCCTGACGAATTTGATGCAGATACAGCATTAAAATTATTAAATTATCAGCAGTTATTCGGCGAAACTTTATATCATTGTACTTATAATGGTAATTTAGATTATCAAATATATTATAAACTTAATAATTACAGTAATGATGTTGTAAAAATAAATTCTTTGAAATGTTATGTTATAAAAGACAATGAAATCGTGGAAATTGATCCTTTGACGGTTAATAATAATAATGTTTATGTAAAAAGTGGTACAACTTTAAACTTGAATAATATTACACTTGCAAACGGCTATAAAATAAAAGAAACTGACCAGAATACATACACAGTTGACGGGAAGATTGAAATAAGCAACAGTGAGATAAAGATTAATAATATTTCTAAAATTAAAATAGAAAAAACCGAAGTAAAAATTATTATAACTTGCGAAAATGCAGATGTACATAAAAAATATACTTGGGATAAGCCTGCTGATAACATCACAATTACTGAAAAATGGCTCGATCTGGATAATGTACAAATTAAATTAAGTGCTATAGATCAGCAGAACACCAACAATCTTATTATCACTACAGAAATATCTGGTGAAACTGTAACTGCTGTACATAAAAATACTGTATATGACGGTGATCTCAATTATTTTCTGACAAACTATGCTGGTTTAACAGATGAAACTCCATATAAAGACAATGCGACAATTATAATTAATGTTAAGGCTACGCCGAAAGTGATAGATGTTTCAAGAGTATTCACAGCTGACGGAGTTGATAAGAATGTTCCGGATATTCAGATGAATCTTGACAGTTCAAATAGGATCAGTATACCTTATATTGTTGTGCATGAAGATAAGGTGTATTACCTTAAAAAATATCTCACAAATAATAATGGGACAAGAACGTTTAATTATAATAATATCGTTGCAGATATGAATGACGGACAAAATGACAGCTCAGTGTATAAATTATCGGTAAATGAATGGAATAGCAATCTTAATAGTGATGATGTTCCTGTTACTCTTTACTATGATTGCGTTACTGATGTAAACGATACTGTAAGAAATGATCTTCTTAAACTTTTAGAAGATGGAGACGGTATTAAAGCAGTTAATGGTATACTGTATGTAAATGAAAAAATAACTGCTTATGGTGTTCCTGAAATTGATGAGAATGATTTGACAAATGCTTGCTTCAAAGGAAAACAGATTACATTGCTTAACAGTAATATGGAGAGCAGCAGTATGTCTTTTGATCCTTTAACCGGCAATATGACAATACTGAATACTGGCAATAATAAAATTTCAAAAGTTATTCTTATGAATGAGATTGATGAAAGCGGTAATATAAAGCCATTTTCTATGACGCCTTTTGTAATTTACTATGACGGACATGCACCTGTAACTGAGATAAAAAAACCACAGGAAGTGTGGTCGTCTGAGAAGGAGTTTTCATTTGAGTTTACTGTAAATGATAATGAAAGTGATATGAATTGTACAAATCCTTCTCTTGCAGATGATGTACAAAAACTTAAGAATGCAAAGGATCTTGCTTCTATAAGCTATATCAGTATTGCAGGCTATAGGTTTGAAAAGCCTGAGGGCGGATGGGCATCTTCAGAAATAATTACAGGAATTCTGCCTGAGGGCGAAGAAAGCAAGTACAACGTTACGCTTACACCACAGCTTCAGGAAGACGAAACAATTACTTTCACGGCAGTTCTTTCGCTGAAAGATACTGCGATAAAGGGCGTGAATGAGGAGATAAATGTCTATGCTGTAGACGTTGCTGGAAATTCTGAAGCATCATCGGCAAAGAAAGTCCGTGTTATGATGGATCACGGCGCTCCGATAGCAGAGTCCATAACAGTGGAAGGCATTGACAGTAATGGATGTCTGAAAAAGGACAGTAAACTGACTGTAACTGCTGTTGTCAGCGATAAATATATCATAGATGAGGATTCAAATTATCCGTATTCTGACATTTCGGAAATTGTTTACACATACTATGGCGATGGGTTCAGCAAAAAAATCGAGAAAAGCAAATCAGGCAAAAATCTTGATGAGGACGCAGTTTTTGATGTGGAAAATGATACTTGCAAGGGTTATGTTTCTGT
>JAFQBO010000252.1 GCA_017416665.1 Oscillospiraceae bacterium | reverse complement strand
TGAAAGGCATGGTGAAATACCTATCATTGCACCTTTTCCGAGCTCGCCTGTTTCGTAATCCTTGTCACCGAGGCAACGTCCGAAACTTACATCAACAGCCAGTGCAATATCAGGATTTATTTCAAATGCACCGATTGCCGCACCTCTTTCGCCGAGTTCTTCCTGTGCCGAGAAAAGTACTGTAAAACTACAGTTATAATTCTGATTTTTCAGAAGTTCAAGTGCATACAGAATTGATGCAACACCACTTCTGTCATCAAGTGCAGAACCTGTAATACGATTGTTTAAAAGTTCCTGTGGCTCTGATACAAACGAAATCTTATCGCCATGTGAAACAAGCTCCGAAACCTTTTCATATGAAAGTCCCGTATCAATGAAAAATTCATCTATCTTGTTTACCTTACTTTCATCATCTGACAGATGAGGCGGTACGGAACATATTACACCCGAAAGCTTTTCCTTTCCGTGAATTATCACCTTCTGGGCAGGAAGCAGACGTCTGTCAATACCTCCTATGTTTGATATTCCGAGAAAACCACTTTCGTAAATATGCGTTACAATAAGTCCGACCTGATCTATATGTGCATCAAGCAGGATATGAGGTGTGCCCTCTTTACGCTGACCAAAATTTCCGATAACATTTCCGTTTTTTATATAAGCGTCGTCTGTATATTCTTTAAGCTTTTCAAGTGCGTATTTACATGCACTTTCTTCTTCTCCCGATACACCACACACCGCTGAAAGCTCAAGTATAATTTTTTTGAGATCCATATTAAAGCTCCTTTACAAGGTTTTTATAGTGTACACCTCTGACTTCAAAATTCGGATAAAGATCAAAGCTTGCACAGGCAGGTGAAAGGGTTACAATATCACCGTTTTCAGAAATTTCCTGTGCTTTCTTTACAGCTTCCTCCATACTTGAAACGTGATAAATCTGTAAATTATCAGCACTGTATGACGGACACTCAGTAACCGCCTTTTCAATTTTTTCCGCTGTAACACCCATTAATATAAGCTTTTTAACCTTCTGATTTACAGTTTCCGCCATAGGTTCAAACGGAATTTTCTTGTCATAACCGCCTGCAATTACAATGAGCTTCTGTGTGAATGAATTAAGTCCCGCAAGTACTCGTGTAGGGCTTGTTGCTATGCTGTCGTTATACCACTTTACGCCGTCAAGTTCTCTTACAAATTCAATTCTGTGTTCAACACCGCCGAAGTTTTCAGCCATATCCTGAATTACCTCAACGCTGACATCACCCCATACTGCTGAAATTGCAGCAAGGTAATTTTCAACGTTGTGGATTCCCGGAATTCTGATTTTATCCATATGAATAATTTCTGTGATTTTACCATAATCATTATAACAGAGCATTCCGCTTTCTGAAAGAAATGCTCCACACTCAGGAACAGCCTTTCTCGAGAATTTTACAAGCTTTCCTCTAACCATATCCTCAAGATCATTTGTCGGCTGATTGTCAAGGTTAAGTACTGTTTTTGTAAAAGCATTCTGATGGGCAATAAGATTTTTCTTACTGTCAGTGTATTCTTCCATAGTGCCGTGTACATCAAGATGGTTCGGAGCAATATTTGTGATAACTGCTGTATCAGGTGATTTTCTCATTGAAATCAACTGAAAGCTTGAAAGTTCCACAACCGCTACATCGTTTTCGTCAATTTCTTCGATAAGCGGAAGCAGTGCCTTACCGATATTACCGCCCTTATAAACCTTTTTGCCTGCTCTTTCAAGAAGTCCTGCAATAATTGTTGTTGTGGTAGTCTTGCCGTCAGAGCCTGTAACGGCATATGTTCTGCACGGACAAAGGTCAAAGAAACATTCCATTTCAGATGTGATTACTACGCCGTTTTTTCTTGCCTGTGCAAGCTTTTCATTGTTGAAGTACATGCCCGGTGCTCTGAATACAACATCGAAATCCGTCAGGCTGTCAAGGTAGCTTTCACCAAGGCAGAATTCTGCACCGAGTGATTTAAGCTCACCATAAACGTCGCCCATCTTTTCAGCGTCCTTGCGGTCACACACGGTAACATTTATTCCCTTTTTCAGAAAAAGCTTTATCAGATCTGTATGTGATACGCCGACACCGATAAAAGCTACTTTTTTTGTTTTCATATTCTCAAAAAAATTCTTGATATTATTCATTGTCATAACCTCTTTGAAACTAAATTTTTCCATACTATTTTATTATATACGTATTTTAAGAAAATAGCAACAGTTTTTTACTGATAAACGCACATTTCAATAAAATTTATTGATAAATTTTTACATTCTATCGCAGATTTCACAAAAAAAGAAGAAAAAAGCTATTGATTTTACAACAATGTTATGGTATAATAAATAAGAT
>JAFQBO010000251.1 GCA_017416665.1 Oscillospiraceae bacterium | reverse complement strand
TCAATATTATATTCCTTGCAGTCTCTTGAAACACCGAGGTTTACGTTTATTTTTGTGCGCATTTTAGTGCCGATACCTTCAGGAGAAATTGATTTATGATTTTTATTGCATGGAATCGCAACTTCGCCTGTAGCAACATAACTGCGTAATTCTTCAGCAGAAATATATTCTTTCTGTGCAACTGTTTCCATCTGAGGAGTAATAATGCCTTTTCTGGCAGCTTCCATCTGGGTTTTATATGTATTCATAATGATTTATTCCTTTCAGGGTGTAATATTGAATTTGCTGTGTATATCAAAAGAATGGTCAAGCGGACCGCATCCTTTTCCTAGGTCAAGTCCGGCCGACAGTGCGCCGTTGATAAATTCTTTTGCATTTTTGACAGCATCATATATCTGAAATCCTTTTGCAAGGTTTGCGGCTATTGCACTTGATAATGTACAGCCTGTTCCGTGAGTATTTGGATTTGATATGTGTTCTCCGCTGAAACGGTAATATGACTCATCTGTAAATAGTATATCGTTTGAGTCGTTTACGCTGTGTCCGCCTTTGCAGAGTACCGGACATCTGTATTTTTTACATATGATTTGTGCCGCTTTTATCATATCATCTTCACTTCGTATAAATATTCCGCTTAATATTTCAGCTTCGGGAATATTTGGAGTCACAAGCGCTGAAACAGGAAAAAGTTCTTCGCAGAGTGTAAGAAGAGCCGTATCTTTTAGCAGTTTTGAGCCCGAAGTTGAAACCATGACAGGATCTACAACAATATTTCCGGCGTTGTAGTGTTTTAATCTTTCGGCAGTGACTTTTATAAGGTCTGCTGAAGATATCATTCCTATCTTTACTGAATCGGGAAAGATATCCGAAAATACAGCATCAAGCTGGCTTTTCAAAAATTTTGGAGATACTTCTTCTATAGAAAAAACACCTGTTGTATTCTGTGCTGTAAGAGCTGTTATGGCACTCATTGCATAAACGCCGTTTGCCGACATGGTTTTAATATCTGACTGCACGCCTGCTCCGCCGCTTGAATCACTGCCTGCAATGGTCAGAGCAGTTTTCATTTTACTGAAGCTCATAGAATTTCTCCTTCAGCCTTACTGCGGAATTCTGTGGATCAGCTGATTTCATAATTGCCGAAACAACGCATATTCCCGAAATTCCACTGCCCTTTAAAATACCCATATTGACAACATTAAGACCACCTATTGCGTTTACCTTTATCGGTACGGCTTTTACAATCTCCTTCAGCGTATCAACCGACGTAAGAACAGTTTTCACCTTAGTAGTCGTCGGATAAATCGCACCAACGCCAAGGTAGTCCGCTCCCTGATGGTATGCCTCAACAGCCTGCTCTACTGTTTTGGTGGTTGCACCGACAATTTTGCCTTTTCCCATAAGCTTTCTTGCCATACAGACAGGCATATCCGACTGTCCCACATGAACGCCCTCAGCATTTACTGCAAGTGCGACATCAACTCGGTCATCAATGATAAGCGGTATGCCGTATTTTTGTGTTATTGCGTGAACTTCATCTGCAAGCTCTATGTATTCCCTTGTTGTTTTATCCTTTTCACGAAGCTGTAAAAGTGTAACTCCGCCCTTGCAGGCACTTTCTACAACAGACAGAAACTCCTCTTTTGAAAAGCCTGTACTGTCGGTAATAAAATAAAGTGTCGTATCGATCATATTAATCCTCCCTGACATACAGATAATCGTTCAGAACAGGCTGTAATCCTCCATCAGCCATATCCCTGTACATTGTTTCAAGACTTCTTGCATCGTTGATTTCAAACTGCTCATCACCGTTCAAATCGTCACAATCCCTGCCGTTGTACTTGCTTTCATGGTCGCCTATTCCGGTTGAAACGCCTGCTGAAACCTTTGTAGCACAGATTTTTACAATGCCGTTTCTGAACGACTCACTTTCCCTTGACGAAACAGTAATTCCCGCAAACGGCATAAATATACGATATGCACATACAACCTGACAAAGCTGTCTTTCATGTACATCAAGCGGACTTATTTTATCATTGTTTATAATCGGACGAAGACGAGGACATGAAAGTGAGATTTCAGCTGACGGATATTTTCTTTGCAGGTAGTACGCATGAAGTCCTGTTGCAAGAGCATCTTTTCTGAAGTCTGACAGTCCCAGCAGTGCCGAAAAAGCCACACCTCTCATGCCGCCCATCAATGCTCTCTCCTGTGCCTCAAAGCGATATGGAAAAACTCTCTTATGCCCTGCAAGATGGAGCTGTTCATAACGCTCGGAATTGTAGGTTTCCTGAAAAACGGTTACATAGTCTGCACCGCATTCATGCAGGAATTTATATTCATCTGTATTAACGGGATATATTTCAAGTCCAACAAGACGGAAATATTTCTGTGCCAGTCTGCACGCCTGCCCGATATATTCAACATCACTGTGATTTCTGCTTTCACCCGTCAGGATAAGGATTTCCTCCATACCGCTTTCGGCAATAATTTTCATTTCATGCTCAATGCGTTCAAAATCAAGCTTCATACGTTTTATGTCGTTATAGCAGTTGAAACCACAGTAAACGCAGTAGTTTTCACAGTAATTTGCGATATAAAGCGGTGTAAACAGATAGACTGTATTGCCAAAATGCCTGCTTGTTATATAACGTGCCTTCTGCGACATTTCTTCAAGAAACGGTTCAGCCGCAGGTGACAGAAGTGCCATAAAATCAGAAACGGAGCAGCGTTCATGTTCAAGTGCCGCTTTTACGTCCTTTTCGGTATATTTCATATAATCGTAGTTGTCCATCTGCGACATGACCTTCTGCATTATGTCGGATTTTATCTGTTCCATTCCGCTTAAATATTCCATATGATTTGTACGGCTTAACGGATCATTTTCCAGTCGGTGCTTTTTCTCAAGTGCCTTTTGTGACAGATTTTCCGAATCAGTGAAAAAAATATTTTCCATGCTTCACCTCTCAGTCTCTCAGAAAACCGGTAAGAGGATCGGACGCTGATGCTCCACGCACAAGTACTCTTCCGAGTCCCGAAAGATACGCTTTTCTGCCTGCCTCAACAGCCTGTCTGAACGCCGATGCCATAAGCGGAAGATCACCTGCCGTGGCAAGTGCCGTATTTGCCATAACAGCCGCCGCACCCATTTCCATTGCCTCACAAGCCTGTGATGGTCTGCCGATACCTGCATCAACTATAATCGGAAGATCGATTTCGTCAATAAGGATCTGTATAAAATCACGGGTTGCAAGTCCCTTGTTTGAACCGATTGGCGATGCAAGAGGCATAACAGCGGCTGCTCCTGCACTCACAAGGTCTCTTGCTGTATTCAGGTCAGGGTACATATACGGCATTACAACAAAGCCTTCATTTGCAAGGATTTCCGTTGCCTTAACAGTTTCGGTATTATCGGGAAGAAGATATTTACTGTCCCTCATAATTTCTATTTTTACAAAATCACCGCAGCCCAGTTCTCTTGAAAGCCGTGCAATTCTCACTGCCTCCTGTGCGTTTCTTGCACCGGAAGTATTAGGCAGAAGTGTAACATTTTCCGGTATAAAGTCGAGAATATTTTCCTCCTCTTTTGTGTTTGCACGTCTTACAGCAAGCGTTATAATTTCTGCTCCTGCATCCTTTATTGCCGTTTCTATAAGTTTAAGCGAATATTTGCCCGAACCGAGAATAAAACGTGAATTAAACTCATGTCCGCCGATTACAAGCTTATCATTGTTCATCAAAATCTTCCTTTCCTATTATTTGAATTATTGCATTTGCCTGATGTGACGCACAGACTGCCACTCTTGATGCAAAAAGTGTTCCGTCTTTTTCAATGGTACTTTCACCATCGCCACAGACAAAAAATTTCTTTGTAACCTGTCTTGTCGTTATGATATTTGCAGTATGTATACCCGACATTCCCGAGGCTGTTACCAGATATTTTCCGGGAAATTTTTCGCATACAGTATCAACAAGTACAGCTTTGCTTTCGGGATTGTCAAAAGCCTCACAGACAATATCGGCATCCTTCAGAACTGTTGGAATGTTGTTACTGTCAAGACGGATATTTGCTGTAACAACACTGCAATACGGGTTAATCCCTGAAATAATTTCAGTAATTGCATCCGTTTTCAGCATACCAATCTGTGACAGAAAATAATGCTGACGACCGATATTTGAAAGATCCACACTGTCAAAGTCAAACAGCAGGAGTTTTCCTATTCCCATTCTTGCAAGAAGTACTGCAATATTTGATCCAAGTCCGCCAAGACCGCATACTGCAACACAGCTTTTACGGATTTTTCTCTGAAGCTCTGTACCATGACGCTTTTCAAGAGCCGTATAGAATTCATATTCAGTCGGCATCGTTCAGCCTCCTCCGACAAAGCTGACAATCTCAAGACAATCGCCGTCTTTTAGAATAACGCTGTCATATTGTGATTTCGG
>JAFQBO010000032.1 GCA_017416665.1 Oscillospiraceae bacterium | reverse complement strand
CGAAATTGATGAACTTGTCAGAGAAAACTACTACACTCTTGGTGCTGAAAAAATTCTTCTTGAGGACGGTACATATGGTGAAATTTACATACCTGTAATCGAAAGCGTACCTGCATTCTCAAAGGATATTGAACAGATCAAAACACGAAACGGACGTAAATATTATGTCGAAAACTCCAACATTACCTCTCTGCTGGGCGTTGATGTTTCCGTGCATCAAGGTGAAATTGACTGGAACAAGGTAAAGGAATCGGGTATTGATTTCGCTATGATACGTCTCGGTTATCGTGGATACGGAACCGGCGAACCGGGTCTTGATGAGATGTACAAGGAAAATATTATTGGTTCAAGAGCAGCAGGTCTTGACACGGGCGTGTATTTCTTTTCACAGGCAATAACGGCGGAGGAGGCTGTTGAAGAAGCCAATATGGTAATAGAAAGCCTTGATGGACTTGATGTAAATTATCCTGTTGTGTTTGACTGGGAAATTATAACTGATGACAGTGCCCGTACAGACAGCATCTCTGTTGACGTTCTGACAGACTGCTGTGTGGCATTCTGTGAAACAATAAAAAATGCAGGCTATACACCTATGATTTATCAGAATAAGCGAACTTCGATATTCAAGCTTGACCTTAACCGATTAAACGATTATGATTTCTGGCTTGCTGAATACAACGCAGAGCCATCCTACTATTATGATTTTGATATGTGGCAGTATACAAGCAGTGGCAGAGTTCCGGGTATTGAGGGAAATGTCGATTTGAATATCAGCTTTAAGGACTATGATGAGAATTGATAAAAATAATGTTGATTTTCTGTAAGGACGATATACGTTGTTTGTAGGGAACGTCGTGGGTGCCGTCCCCTACAAATGGCTGAAATTTGTTGTTTTCATGTAGGGGCGAGCATTGCTCGCCCGCAAAATAAATTATAATCCAAACGGGCGACCAATGGTCGCCCCTACAACTTGGTGACCTCGATAACATGTTTCGCTTTGCTTTTATTATCACTTCGTGCTTAAAGAAACAGATACAATCAAGGTAAAAGTGAAACTAAAAGTTTTTGCCCAGCTTTTTTCAAAAAGCTGGGAAATATAAATTTAGATTTTTCTACAGTCTGGGGCGAGCATTGTATAAATCAAGATTTTCTATAATACTAAGAAAAATCATACAACTCAATATTTATCGGAGAAATATCAGTTAAAAGTTCTATCAGTTCTTCCGAATAAATATCATGCCAGCAATTTAATCTATATGTCTGATGATTATAATAAATTTGCATATCCCATGAATCCAAAATCACCTTATAATCCAGTAATTCGCTGTTTTCCTCAATTTCACTCAATATATTTATTATATCATCAAAATCATTTTGTTCTAAATCAACACTTTCGTTTATTTTACTTTTGGACACTGTTAATTCCCCATTTGCATTAATTATAAAATGATATGTTCCATATGATGAAGGTGAGCCATAGGATGACGGATAAATATCAATAATTATATCAGTATATGTATTTATATATTGATTTATCTCAGTGGTAACCTTTGTTACATTTATAAAAACAATCATTATTAATATTTTTCTTAAAAAATT
>JAFQBO010000250.1 GCA_017416665.1 Oscillospiraceae bacterium | reverse complement strand
GTCCGTTAATGGTTGTTGTATGAGAAAAAACAAGTGCAAAATAAATAAACGAAGACTCTGTCTGATTGCCATTATATTATTTATCGGCTCGACTTTGATTTTTTTAAGGGCTGTAGAAAAAAGTATTGAACCAAAAGTACGGGATATATGCGAATATTACTGTAAATCGGAGATAAATCGTGTGGTAAGCAGCAGTGTTTATGAGGTAATCGGCAGATATAGCATAGATTACAATGACATTGCCGTTAAACTTTTTAATAAAGGCGGAATTTCTGCTGTTGACATAAGGACGGAAAATGTCAATAAAATCAAATCTGAAATAGCAAGGACCGTGAGAGTAAATCTTGAAACAGAGGCTGAAAATGAAATTTCAATTCCGCTCGGCAATGTGAGTGAGCTTTTCTTTCTCAGTGGCAGAGGCCCTGAAATCGAAATACAGTTTCTGCCGGAAACTTCTGTGAGCACAAAGGTTGTAAGCGATTTTTCATCGGCAGGAATAAATCAGACAAAGCATACAGTATACATTGATATTACTGTTGAGGCGATTGCTGTTCTTCCGACTGAAAATATAAATCTTAACATTACCTCAAACTGCATCCTTGCTGAAAGTATACTTATTGGTGATGTTCCTCAGGGTTTGGTGAATGATTTGTAATTTCATTTCAATAAGAAGGAATCTTAAGGCAACACTGCACAATCTTTCTTTGTGCGGTATTGCCTTATTTTTTTTATTTTATAAAAAATAACAATCTATAAAATATCTTTATAATTGCTTAAGAAAATATTTTGCAGATTTTGTTGAAATATGGCTTGACAATAACGTTTAAATATGGTATAGTTTATGTTGTGAGTACATTTGTATGTCGCAGACGGACTGTTTATCCGAATTTTTACATTACAGAGGTAAAATGATGAATGGACAATCACAATTAATCGTTGTTGAATCGGATGTTCTTCCTGAGGTTATACTCAAGGTTCTTGAGGTTAAAAAGCTTCTTGCCAACAAGGAAGAAAAAAGTTCGGCTTCAGCATGCAAGCGTATAGGTGTTTCAAGAAGTGCTTACTATAAGTACAGAAACAGCGTGTTTTCATATAATGAAAAGCTGACAGCTCAGATTATTACCCTTTATATGCTCCTTAAAGATGAACCGGGTGTGCTTTCGAGTGTACTTGTTTCACTGCATAATCTTAAAGGAAATATTCTTACGGTTAATCAGAGCATCCCTGTTGACGGTGTTGCAACAGTCACGGTTTCGCTCCGTCTTAATGAGGGCTTTGAAGAAGCTCATGCAATGAAGTCTATTATTGCAGGTCTTCAGGGCGTTGTTGAAATTCAGCTTCTTTCGGGTGAATGATAACTATTACCTTAAACAGAGTGTTTAAGATAAAATATAAAAACAAAAGTGGAGGATGTTATGGCAAAATTTGCAGTCTTAGGTTACGGTGTTGTTGGTTCAGGTGTTGTTGAACTGTTCTACAAAAATAAGGAAAAAATTGAAAAAAAAGCCGGTCATGAAATGGATGTAAAGTTTATCCTTGACATAAGAGAATTTCCGGACAGCCCGTACAAGGATAAATTCGTAAAGACTATTGATGAAATCGTTGCAGACAGTGAAATTACTACTGTTGCAGAATGTATGGGCGGTGTTGAGCCTGCTTTTACTTTCACTAAGAAATGTCTTGAAAAAGGTATCAGTGTATGTACATCAAACAAGGAACTTGTTGCTGCCAAGGGTGATGAACTTCTGGCACTTGCCCAGGCAAATGAATGTAACTACTTCTTTGAGGCAAGCGTAGGTGGTG
>JAFQBO010000249.1 GCA_017416665.1 Oscillospiraceae bacterium | reverse complement strand
ATCGGAGGCGCCTTTACGAGGGGTGAATTGAAAAACAGCCCGGTGGGCTGTTTTTCAAGAGGGGACGCTTTGCAAGAGAAAGCGTCCCCTTACTTTGGTCGTACTCAAGTTTGTCTGCCGATTTAATCGGCACGAAATTTTAATTTGAGTTTTTTCGATAAACTAAAAGGGACTGCTTTCGCAGTCCCTGATATTTTATAATAAATCAGATTATGAATTATTCGTCTGATTCCATGCCGCCCTTCATATAGAACTGTTCACGGATAATAACACAAACGCCACCCTTGAATTCAAGTCCCTTTTCAACAACACTGATCTTTACCTTCTTTGCAAGCTCTTCACCACATAATGTGATGAGGTTTTTCTTGAGGTATTCGTACATCCATTCATCAAGATCAAATCCATGGAGTGCAACTGACTTTGCAAAGAATGAAGTTGAAAGGTTATTTATCAGAACAGCCAGACAACGGATTATATTATTAATAACCTCCAGGGTTTTTGCTTCACCCTTCATGGCTGCCGCTGTGATGGCACGGTGTGTAAGATTGTTTATGTCACCCTTTGTGATTTCCCATAATACAGGAGTATTTTCTGCTGAGAAAATTTCCTTGTACTTTTCAGTAATGGCAACTGTTGAAAGCTCAGCCTTTACAGAACCGTCAGGGTAGCCTGAAATCTTTCTTCCGCCCGGATTAACTATCATGTTTTCAACATGGTTTGTGTAATAGATATTGTCGTTCAATACGTCATTGTCGATAAGTACAGAAAGATTCATGTGATTTCCCTGTTTCAGGAAAACATAGTTACCAGATCTTTCTTTAATGTTCTTTGACTGATTTGCGAGTGCAAGGGCACTTGGAAGATTTGAGCATGATACAGGCATTGCAAGAGCCTTTGAAAGTTCTTCAACGAGAGGATTATAATCATACTTTCCATCTTTCATGTAAATCTTCATCTTGCTGCACATGTCTGACTGAAGTCCGATACCAAGACCGAGAACCTTCTGATTTTCAATACCATTGTTAAGAATGATTGATTTGCATGACTTGACAATATATTCGATAATGTCCTCGCTTGTCATGCTTTCAACAGATTCAGTCATAGCCTTGTCGAGAATCTTGCCGTTTACATTTGAAAGACCAACAGTGATTCTTTCGTCACTGATTGATGCACCGAGAGCATATTTGAAGTTCTCGTTAATGTCAATCAGGATCTTTCTTCTGCCCTTCTGGAGGTGTTCAAGTGAAACCGGTGCTTCACCAACTTCGTATAAAACACCTTCTTCGATCATTTCGTTTGTGATGATTGTAACAGCCGCTCTTGTAATTTTCATAGAACTTGCGATGTCAACTCTCGAAATCGGACCACATTCTCTGATAACTCTGAGAATCTGAGCTCTGTTACGTTTTTTCAGGTCAAGCTTGCTTATCCCTTGAAATTTCATAAATTTACCACCTTTATTTTTATATTTTAACTGCGTTTCATAAAGAGGAATTAAACACAGCTATAATCATTTAAAAAATTCTGAAGCACTCACTGCTATTCTTACAATTACCGGCATAAGATAGACAGCTGTTATGACTGCCGCAGATATAATAAACATTAATTTATAAGATATATTTCCGGCTTTTTCAACAGGTATTCGGAATTTTCGGATTGCTGAGATGATTAACAGAACAATTCCCGAAAAGGAGAGTATCAGAGCGGTTTTCATTCCGAGAGGAGAAAAATCAACTGCAATACGGTTTATACCTGCATCAAGCTTTACAGCACAAAAGGCTTCATTTGTTTTTACAAGTTTCCTTTGTCTGCCGTTTATATATATTTCAAGTCCCTTAT
>JAFQBO010000248.1 GCA_017416665.1 Oscillospiraceae bacterium | reverse complement strand
CGACAAATATAAATTTATCTCAAGATAATCCATCGTGCATTTATTTTACATATACTTACATAAACCACGGTTGAAATAAAACATTTATTGTGATATAATAAATGTAGAAAATTACAGAAAAAGGTGCGTTCTATGGAAAAAAAAGAAATACAGAAAAGAATTGAATTTCTTTCTGCCGAACTTGAAAAACATAACAGAAATTATTATGTTCTTGACAACCCTGAAATTTCTGATTATGAATACGACATGATGATGCAGGAACTCAAAAAGCTTGAGGCTGAAAATCCTGAATTTGCATATGAAAATTCACCGACAAAGCGTGTCGGCGGCGAGGCACTAAACACTTTTGACGAGGTTGAACACGCAGTTCAGATGGGAAGTCTTCAGGATGTTTTTTCATTTGAGGAAGTACAGGCATTCGTTGAACGCTGTATACAACAGCTTGAAAATCCTGTTTTTATCGTTGAGCCGAAAATTGATGGTCTGTCCGTTTCGCTTATGTACGAAAATGGAAGTATGACGGTAGGTTCAACCAGAGGGAACGGTTTTGTCGGTGAAGATGTTACAAACAATCTCCGTACCATCAAATCAATCCCTCTGACACTTTCGGAAAAACTCCCGATGATAGAGGTCAGAGGTGAGGTCTATATGCCGAGAAAAAGCTTCGAAGAACTCGTTGCCGAACAGGAACTCAATGATGAACAGCCGTTTAAAAACCCTAGAAATGCGGCGGCAGGTTCACTACGTCAGAAAGATCCGAAAATTGCGGCAAAACGTAAGCTTGATATTTTCGTATTCAATCTTCAGCAGATTGATGGCACTGAAATTTCTGCACACAAGCAGTCTCTTGACTATATGAAGTCACTGGGCTTTAAGGTTATTCCGAGCTATGTTGAGTGCAGGAAATATGAGGAAATCGTAAATGAAATAAATAAAATAGGTGAGGACAGAAATAATTACTCATTCGATATAGACGGCGTTGTAATAAAGGTTGACGATTTTTCACAGAGAGAAGTGATGGGTGCAACCGCAAAAACGCCGAAATGGGCGGTTGCGTATAAATTTCCGCCTGAGGAAAAGGAAACTGTTCTCCGTGAAATCGAGGTAAATATCGGCAGAACGGGTGCGATAACGCCTGTAGCGGTATTTGATTCGGTAACTCTTGCAGGGACAAGCGTTTCAAGGGCTGTACTCCATAATCAGCAGTTTATCGACGAAAAGGAAATCCGTATAAATGACACTATATTAGTGAGAAAAGCAGGAGAGATAATTCCTGAGGTTATCAAATCAGTTGCACACGCTGAAAATTCTGTGCCTTTTAAACTTCCCGAGAATTGTCCTGTATGCGGAAGTAAAGCGGTGAGGTATGAAGATGAAAGCGTTCTGAGATGCCCGAACACAGACTGTCCTGCACAGCTTTTCAAAAATATTGTACATTTCGCCTCAAAGGATGCAATGGATATTGATGGTCTCGGCAAGGCAAATGTGCAGTTACTCCTTGACAATAACCTTATAAAGTCGGTTGCCGATTTATATACACTTAAAACTGAAAATCTGACAGGGCTTGACAGATTTGCTAAAAAATCTGCCGAAAATCTGATTTCTGCTATTGAGAAGTCAAAACAGAACAACCTTGACAGACTCGTTTTCGCACTCGGAATCAGAAATATCGGTGCTAAGGCGGCAAAACTTCTTTGTGAAAAGTTTAAGAGTATTGACAGTATTATGAATGCATCGGTTGAAGAAATTTCGGAAATAGAAGGTTTCGGCAGTGTCATGGCTGAAAACGTCTTTGCTGCTTTCCGTGAACCACACAGAAAAGCAATGATTGAACGCTTTAAGGAATACGGTCTTAAAATGACCTATGAAACAGCCTCTGACGGCGGTGACGGAAGATTCGAGGGCAAAACGTTCGTTCTCACAGGTACGCTCCCGACCATGAAACGCAAGGAGGCACAGCTCCT
>JAFQBO010000247.1 GCA_017416665.1 Oscillospiraceae bacterium | reverse complement strand
CCCATCCTGCATCAGGATTTGAGAAAGCATTTGCAAGATAATTCGCTATTTTCGCAGCATCACGGACGCTTAATTTTCCATCAGCATTTGCATCTGCCATAGCACCGCCCAGTGAATCCTTGTATCCCGGCATATAGTTTTTATTTGCACCTGAACCTGCAAGATATTTAGCGACCTGAGAGGCATCACGGACAGTTACTTCACCATCGCTGTTTGCGTCACCTCTGATACCGATACCAATAGGGATTGTATCGAGTGTTTCACCACTGCCGGATTTGATGTTGACACTATATTTCATATCATCATTTTTAGTATATGAGCCTGCAATAACCGTTGCACCCTGAACAAAAAACATTGCCGCTGCTGCAACTACACATATTTTACTTATATATGGTTTGATTTTTTTTAGCATAAAAACCTGTCCTTTCTGTAATCTTTTATTATAATACCATTTAAATCGGGTTATGTCAATAGCTATTTAAAGTACATATAAAGATTACACTTGATCATACCGTTATAAAGTTTACGTTTTTTATCTGCCTTTTTTCCAAAAAACTTCTCAAATTCCTCATGAGGAGAAATAATATAGCATGGATTGTCCTTGTCAGGATGCATAACTTCGCCCATGATTTTATAAAGCTGTTCGGCTTCTCTTATTTCAAGCATTCTTTCACCATACGGAGGGTTGCAGACTGTAATTCCACCGATTTGCTGAAAATCAGAAATGTCGGCACGATCAATTCTTATTCTTGATTTAACGCCTGCTTTAGCGGAATTGTCAACCGAAAGTCTTACACATTCTTCGTCAATATCAAAACCGAAAGCCTTGAATTTAGCAGTTTTGTCAACTGCTGAAATAGCACGCTGTCTTTCACTCCGCCATATTTCGGCAGGAATACAGTCCCATTTTTCGGCGGCAAATTTTCTGTTAATACATGGTGGAATATTCAGACCTTTAAGTGCAGATTCAATCAGAAAAGTACCGCTTCCGCAGAATGGATCACAGACAATACTGTCCTTTCTTACTCTTGCAAGGTCGATTATACCTGCCGCAAGTGTTTCTTTAATAGGTGCGGCATTGGCGTTTCGTCTGTAGCCTCTTTTGTGAAGTCCTACACCAGAGGTATCAAGATAGATATTTACAATATTTTTCAGAATACTGAACTGTATCTGATGAACAGAACCTGTTTCTTCAAACCAGCCTGTATGATATTTCATTTTAAGTCGCTCAACAGCGGCTTTTTTTATGATTGACTGACAGTCGGGAACGCTGTGAAGTTCGGAATTGAGGGAGTGACCCTTTACAGGGAAAGCATCCTTCATTCCAATAAAATTCTCAAGCGGGATTTTTTTCACGCCCTGAAACAGTTCTTCAAATGTTTCAGCACGGAATTCAGCAAGTTCAATCAGAACTCTTTCAGCGGTTGCAAGGCAGATATTTGCTCTTGCAACAAGCTCATATCCGCCCTCAAAGCTTACACGACCATCACGGACAGTAATGTTTTCGCCGCCGAGTTTTATTACTTCAAATTTCAGTACGCTTTCAAGTCCGAAATGACACGGACATGTTATTTTAAGTTTGTTATTCATTTATATCTCCGTTATGTTTCTGTTTACTGTGCCGGAACCGCATTCGGATCGGCGTTTTCTACCGGTGCCTGTTCAGCAGGTGCATCAGCAACCGGTGGTGGTTCAACAGGATCCTGTGGTGCTGGTGCTACAGGTGCCGCCGGATCAGCAGGTGCAACCGGAGCAACAGGAGCAGCAGGAGCCGCAGTTGCAGGCGGTGCTGTTGCTTCTACATATGCTGAATGATTTGAACAGTATGGTGCATTTGTTGATTTCCAGTAGCCTGTTACACTTCCGTAACAAGAACCGCTTGCAATTTCACCCGAAACACTGCACATAGGTGCTTCTATAATTGAGTCACATTCAGGATAGCTTGCATCGGAATCAATGTTGTTTGCGTATTCTCCGATGATGTTGTACCATACGCCGGCTGATGAAAGACCATGGTTAAGCTCATGCTTTGTATCATAACCAACCCATACACCGCTTACAAAGTCTTCTGTAAGACCAACAAAGCAGATATCGTTCCAGTCTTCTGAAGTACCAGTCTTACCTGCTACAGTCTTATTGCTGAGCTGTGCGGCAGTACCTGTACCGTTTTTGATAACCTCACGTAAAAGCTGATTCATAACATAAGCTGTTTCAGGATCTACAGCATCATGAGGATTTCCGTCATTTTCGTATACTACAGAGCCGTCACCCTTTTCAACACGTTTTACAATGTGTGCATCACTGTAAACACCGCCACTTCCGTATGGAAGATATGCATTTACAAGATTCTGTGGTGATACACCATATGTCAGCGCACCGATTGTAAGCGGAGCGTATGCAATATCTGATGCACCGCTTTCGGTTATATCAACAAGATCCAATTTGAGATTCTGTGTTGCAAAGTCGAATACGGATTCAGGAGTCATTTGTTTGCAAAGCTGTGCAGGAACGGTATTTCTTGATTCTCTGAGTGCCTGGAAAACATGCATATTGGATCTTCTCCATACATAGTCGTAGTTTTCAGGCCATTCTCTTTCGCCGTCCTCATCACTGATTTTGATAGGCGAATCCTTGTAAACGCTGCCCCAGTGAATATGGTCACTGTAAATACCAAGACCGTATGTTGTAACAGGCTTGATGCATGAACCCGGCTGTCTCTGTGCCATGGTTGCACGGTTAAATGCAAGGGATTCTGTCTTTTCGCCTACAGCACCCACAACGCTTAAAATTTCACCGTTGTAATTCATTGCAACGAATGCTGACTGCGGGAATATCTGTTCATACTCGCCGTCTTCATCTTCGTCAACCCAGGAGCTGTTTGATTCAGCATCCATAAGGTTATTAAGGTCACTGTATTTTTCTTCAACATGTGCCTGCATATCCATATCAACGGTTGTATAAATCTGATAACCGCCGTTATTTATGCGGACAATGGCTTCTTCTTCGGTAATGCCGTATTCTTCCATGAGTACAGCGGCATATTCTCTCAGAGCCGTATCAACTACCCATGATGTAGCTTTCTGACTGTCTGTAGCCGATTCGTCTTCTGATTCTGGATGAGCTTCCTTGTATTCTTTTGAGTCGGTGAAAATAAGCTTTTCATCGAGTGCTTCCTGATACTGATCATAGGAAATAAGACCGTTTGAATACATATGTGCAAGAACATTTTCCTGACGTTCCCTGTTTGCTTCTTTACCTGTATTTACCCATTCGCCGTCATCATCATAATATCCGGCAAACGGATTAAGTGTTTCAGGGCTTTTCGGAATTGACGCAAGACAAGCCGCCTCTGCGATAGACAATTCTGAAACGTCCTTTCCGAAGTAGTCGAGCGATGCAAGCTGAATACCGTTTCTTGGACCACCGAAACCGATGTAGTTGAGATATGCCTCAAGAATTTCGTCTTTTGAGTATTTCTTTTCAAACTGCATGGCTCTGAAAATTTCCCTGATTTTTCTTTCAGGACTCGGATCGTCATCACCTGTAAGGTTTTTGATCAGCTGCTGTGTAATAGTAGAACCACCCTGACGGGTATCGTAAATATGCATAAACATATTTGCAAACGCCGCAAATGTTCTCTTGTAGTCAACACCTTCATGCAGATAGAAACGTTCGTCTTCGATTGCAACAAATGCATCACGGACATGCTGTGGAATTTCCTCAATGTCCACAGGTATTCGCTGTATTTCGTTGGTTACGGCATACAGCTGAACAAGTTTTTCATCACTGTTTTCGGCGTAGACTATTGTATTTGTACTGTTTTCAAGTTCTTTTATAGTAACGTCTGTTGATTCGTCCATAAATTCAAGGACGTAAACGGTCAGTGCCGTTACAACAATAGTGCCTGTTATTACTATTATAAGAAAAATCGAAAGCAGGGTTGTACCGATTACTGTCAGAATTTTTCTGAGCAGGCTTCTTTTTTTCTTCTTTTTCTTTTCAGGCTTTTTTCTGCCGTTTGGTTCTTCATTTCCATGTGGCGGAACACTGTTTCCGTCAAATGATGAATGTGAAGAATTCTGAAAATTGTCGGCAGGCTTTACACCTGCTGAAGGATTGACACGCCTTCCCGTGGCAGTATGTCTTGAATCGGAAGGTCTGCTCATTCTTGAGGTCATTTCACCTCTTGATGCAACGAAACCTGATCTGCTTGTATCGGGTCGCTTTATTGATGAGGTTCTTTCGCCCTCATTATTACCGTTTCTGTTATTAGTATTATCTGTCATTTACAATACCTCTTGATTATTTTGTTAATGCAATTAAGCAACTTCATTATTACCTCTACTATTATAGCACATTTTTTCCCTGCTGTTAAGTGTTTTTTTAAAAAAATAATGGTATATTTTTGAAAAAGAGGTCAACACTTATTAAGAACCTGTCTTCACAAGCGTATACACTTGTCTTTTTGATAAATTTCGTCACTAATTTCGTTGAAAAATCTTGCCGTACGTCAAGTACGCCTGCGGTTTTTCGCCTTGTTATTGACTAAATTATATTCAAAAATCCAAATATATTTCTTGTGAAGACAGGTTCTAAAAACATAGTGAAAGGAAAGTAAAATGAGCAGAAAAATTTCTATTATGGTACTTCTGGCAGGCATGGCTGTTTCGGCAGTCATTGTTGTTGCAACCGTTTCATCTTCTGTCAGACGCCAGCGGATAAAGGCTTATGAACAGGCAAAACAGACAACCACTCAGACAACGCCTGTTGAAGTCGGGTATTTTCTGAGGGAATACGAGGGTGAACTCGCTGTTTTCAGAGGTGAAAGTCAGACGCCCTTCAGAAAACTCGGAGTCGGTCTTGATCTTATGAGCGATTATGACAAGGTACTTCTGCATGACGGAATCTTTGTTCAGACACAAAAAGAACTGAACGCCCTTATAGAAGACTATACTTCATAATTTTTTTGAAAAAACTCTTGCTTTATGCTAAAAAAAGGAGTATAATAAAACTGTCGGATTTTTCGATAATTTAAATATGGAGGTTTTAAACAATGGCGTTTAAAAACAGCTACGTACAGAGTGTATACGATAAGGTATGCCAGAGAAACAAGGGCGAAGAAGAATTTCTTCAGACAGTAAAGGAAGTATTCGAAAGTATCGAACCTGTTATTGAAAAGAGACCTGACATTGTTAAGGCAGGCGTTCTTGACAGAATCGTTGAACCTGAAAGATTTGTTCAGTTCAGAGTTCCTTGGGTTGACGATAACGGTAACGTACAGGTAAACAGAGGTTTCAGAGTACAGTTCAATTCTGCAATCGGTCCATATAAGGGCGGTTTAAGATTCCACCCATCAGTTACAGCTTCAATTATCAAGTTCTTAGGTTTTGAACAGACATTCAAGAACAGCCTCACAAGCCTTCCTATGGGCGGCGGTAAGGGTGGTTCTGACTTCGATCCTAAGGGCAAGTCAGACAACGAAGTTATGAGATTCTGCCAGAGCTTTATGACAGAACTTTCAAAGCACATCGGTGCTAATACAGACGTTCCTGCCGGCGACATCGGTGTAGGTGCAAGAGAAATCGGTTACCTCTACGGACAGTACAAGAGAATCCGCAATGAATTTACAGGCGTTCTTACTGGTAAGAACATTGAATGCGGTGGTTCACTTATCCGTCCTGAAGCTACAGGTTACGGTGCTGTTTACTATACAGTTGAAATGCTTGAAGCACTCGGCGAAAGCGTTAAGGGCAAGACATTTGCTATTTCAGGTTTCGGCAACGTTGCATGGGGTACAGTTAAGAAGGTAAATGAACTCGGTGGTAAGGTTGTAACACTTTCAGGTCCTGACGGTTACATCTATGATCCGGACGGTATCAGCACACCTGAAAAGGTTGATTTCCTCCTCGAAATGAGAGCATCATGCCGTGACAAGGTTCAGGATTACGCTGACAAGTTCGGTGTTGAATTCCACGCAGGCGAAAAGCCATGGGGCGTTAAGGCTGATATTATCATGCCATGTGCTACACAGAATGAAGTTGGCATGGAAGAAGCTAAGAAGATTGTTGCTAACGGTGTTAAGTACTATGTTGAAGTTGCTAACATGCCTACAACAAACGAAGCTGTTGCTTACCTCAAGGAAAACGGCGTTGTAGTAGCTCCTTCAAAGGCTGTAAATGCCGGTGGTGTTGCAGTTTCAGGTCTTGAAATGTCACAGAACTCAGAAAGACTTGCATGGACAGCTGAAGAAGTTGACGAAAAGCTCAAGTCTATCATGAAGAACATCTACAAGGCATCAGCTGATGCAGCTAAGGAATACGGTATGGAAGGCGACCTCGTTGCAGGTGCTAACATTGCCGGCTTCATTAAGGTTGCTAATGCTATGATGTGGCAGGGTGTGGTTTGATAAATTCAGATCTTTAATATATAAAAAGAGGGCAATGTGTGAATACTGTCCTCTTTTTGTTTAAAGAAAATTATAAATTTATCATTATAAAATTTTTCTGTACTTTTCTTGCTTGCACAAGAAAAGTACCAAAAGAATGCATAAACTTTTTTCTTTTCTCCGAATAGAAAAAAGTTTAATCAAAAAAGAAAAAATCAAAATTATAACTGTTACAAAACTTTCTATGGCAGTTTTCTGATATGTACCGCCAACCCACTCCTTCGGCTGGAAGCCTCTTCGGAAAGGCAGGCGTTCCAATTTTTTACGCATCTGTGTTATCTGTAGGGGATGACTCTAATCGAGCCCGTCTCCTACAAATATAACCGGTCGAGCTGTATTTATCAATTACAGTTAAACTGACAAACGGAACTAAAAGTTTTTTGCTTCTTTTTTGAATACAAATCTTTTTTAATTTGCTTTAGCAAATTATAGCGAAGCGTTAAAGATTGGATACCTTTAGGTAATAAAGAAGAGAAAAGACAAATAAAAATTTACTTAAGTATGATATAAAATCAGAGCAGTGCGTAAACACTGCTCTCAGACGGTAGAAAAACCTCAAAATTAATTTTCGTGCCGATTTAATCGGCACGAAATTATAATCAAAGTTTTTCTACAAATCATTTGATTATAATTAATTTTTATCATCTGTTCGCTCAAGAAGATAATCTACAGATACATTATGAAAATCAGCAAGTTTTATAAGTATTTCAGTAGGAATATCAAGCTTTCCACGTTCATAATCACTGTAAACTCTCTGACTACAATGCAGTATATCTGCAATCTGAGTTTGTGTCATATCCTTATCTTCACGCAAATTTCTGATTCTTTTGTACATAATCATCACCGATTATATCATCAAACCAAAGGACGCCCTCAAGCGTCCTTTTAGTATAATTTGAATATTAAACCTCGTCTGATTCAACTTCATCATCAATAGCGGCAAGTGCTTCTTCTTCTGAAGCCGCACAAGCTACACATGCATCAGTCATAATCATGCTTTCTTCAGCCTTGTCAGCAGGAATTGCTTCACTTTCACATTCATCAGTACAGTCACAGCATTCGCCACAGCAATCACAATCAAGATCATCATCAAATTCATCTTCGTAGTAGTAGTCATTATGCTTTTTCTTGAGGAAGAGAACCGCAGCTGCTGTTGCAGCAACTCCCGCAGCAATACCTAAAATTAAACCTTTTTTCATTTTAAAGCCTCTTTTCTCCACAGAAAAAATTGTCAGGTCTGTGGTCCTTTTATTTGACATTTTTTAATTTACATACATTATAACACACTTTTTAATAAAATTCAACCATTTTTTTACAAATTTTTGGTTATAAACATTAAAATTGATAATGCGGTAAGCGGTGCTGTCTCACAGCGAAGAATTCTTTCACCTAACCAAATCGGTGTTATACCACTGTTTTTTGCAGTTTCAGCTTCTGATTCATCAAAACCGCCTTCGCTTCCGACAAACAGAGCAAAGCTTTTTTTATTATCTGTTTCCACTTCCGAAAACCTTATACCGCCTTCTTCATAAAGCATCAGCGGACAGTCGAGTTCTGACATCTGTTTAACAGCTTCGTTAAAACTTACGATTTCCATAACTTCGGGAATAATCCCTCTGCCGGACTGTTTTGCGGCTTCAAGTGCAATTTTATTCAGGCGTACACGCTTTTTTTCAAAATCTTTTTTATCAGGTCTTGACACACAGCGTCGTGTAAGCACGGGAACTATTCTTGTAACACCAAGCTCAACCGACTTCTGAATAATATGTTCGAGCTTGTCAAGTTTCGGAACAGCCTGAAAAAGTGTTACCTCAACAGTCGGTTCGGCAGAACAAAGCTTCTGATCAAGAATTTTCAGAAAAACTTCATCTGAAGTAATGCTTGTTATTTCACAGAAATAGTCTGTGCCGCAGGAGCATACGGTAATTTCTTCACCCGGTTTCATTCTGAGTGAACGTCCGATATGCTTTGCGTCTTCACCTGTAATAACAGGTAAATCAGTATTTATATTTTCAAGAAAAAATCTGGGCATAATTCCTCCATAGTATTATTTGCAAAAACAAATTAAAGTTTACATGTAAATTATACTATATTTTTAAAAAAATTTCAATAGATTTTAAAAGAATTGTTGACATAAGTGAGAATTTATGTTATTGTTAAGAAAAGAGATTTGGCTGCCGTCTGCCGTAAAAACGGTGAAAAGGAATTATTATGAAAAAAATATTAACATTTGCGTTGTCTGCTGTATTGTCAATAGGAACACTCTGTGCCTGTGAAAGTAAAGACGACTATGTACCTATGGAAGAGCTGGAATATGGTGCTACAATGCGTCAGCTTAACGATACAGACATAGACATCTGTTATGATGGTCGTTTCTTTACTGATGATGAAATGAGAGTTGTGGCTGACTACTATTATGCAGTACAGACAAAAAATAAGGATCTGTTTTTATCAACACAGTCAGATCTGTATGTTGAGTATGTAGAAAAAAATGTAGGAAAAACTGTTGATGACTATATAAACAACATTTACACAACAACAGCAGCTTCTATAGGTGAGGGTTTTGAATATACATACATTGAGGCTGTCGCATATGGTGACAAAACGGATGATCTTGAAATTGATGAAATAATTTCACTTATGGACAGTATTTACGAAGAAAACGGAAAAGATACAACTTTCAAAGAAACTGTTACATCGTCAAAATATGCTGTACTTGACTTAATGGCAGAAACAAACGGCGAAGGCTATACATATACAGATCAGGTTGTATACATATTCACATGTACAGATGGTGTGTATATTTTCACATTATAAAGGAGGTTGATTTTAATGAAAGACAACAAATATGTAAAGGAACTACAGGAAAAACTGCTTGCATTCTGTAAGGAAATCAAAAAAATTTATCTTATCAGCGTCAAGGTTGACACGATGGGTGAACTGACAAGCTTTAAGTTCGGACTTATTGTTGAAGACTCGATTCTGAGTACTTCAGAGCTTGCAGGAAATCTCTATTTTAACATTGACTGTGAACTGCCGTTTGATCTTGTTATCTATACTCAGCAGGAATTTGACAGTCTCAAGGACGAAATCGGTACATTTGCATATAAAATAAATAAATCGGGGACGGTGCTTTATGGGTAGAGGATATCGTGATTCGGACAGCCGCAGGTATTTTGACTGGCTTTATTATGCCAATCTCGATCTGCTTGCCGCAAAAAATCTGCTTGACGATGAGAGATGCTATAACAGTGCGGCGTTTCATTGTCAGCAGTGCATAGAAAAGGGACTTAAGGGTTATCTTTTGTTTAAAAAACATCATCTTTATGATGGTCATAACCTTACATGGCTTTGTAAGCAGGCATCACAGACTGATTATCATTTTGAAAAATGGCTCGAAAAAAGTACACTCTTAAACCATTATTATATTGAAACAAGATACCCTGCTGATTTGCCGTTTGATATTGATACTGAAACTATTATGGAGCTTATTCAGTCATCATCTGAAATGCTCAGTTTTATTACAGAAATTATTCATTTCGATTTCAGAAGTTATCATAAAAGAACATAAAATAAAAATCAAAGGAGCTATATACAGCTCCTTTTAGTTTGTCGAAAAAGTCTGT